>JBGSHH010000807.1:0-14628 GCA_041752355.1 Pirellulaceae bacterium
CGACGTGCATGGTGTCGCGGGCACCTGGAAGGATCTTACGGACAGCGTCAATTCCATGGCCGGAAACCTTACCGGGCAAGTCCGCAACATCGCTGCGGTAACCACGGCCGTGGCCAATGGCGACCTTTCCAAGAAAATCACCGTCGATGTGCAAGGCGAGATTCTGGAACTGAAGGACACGATCAATACCATGGTCGATCAGCTCCGTTCTTTCGCTTCCGAAGTAACCCGCGTCGCCCGCGAGGTCGGCACGGAAGGCAAGCTGGGCGGACAGGCCGATGTGCATGGAGTTGCCGGTACTTGGAAGGATCTCACCGATAGCGTGAATTCCATGGCCGGCAATCTTACCGGGCAGGTGCGCAATATTGCCGAAGTGACGAAGGCAGTCGCCACAGGTGACTTATCCAAGAAAATCACCGTCGATGTGAAAGGAGAAATCCTCGAACTCAAAAATACGGTCAATACGATGGTCGATCAACTCAGTTCCTTCGCAGCCGAAGTAACGCGCGTCGCGCGCGAAGTAGGTACCGAGGGCAAGTTGGGAGGACAGGCCCAGGTCAAAGGCGTCTCCGGCACTTGGAAGGATCTTACCGACAACGTCAATTTCATGGCAGGCAATTTGACCAGCCAGGTGCGTGGCATTGCGTGGGTCGTCACAGCCGTTGCCAAAGGTGATTTAAAGCAGAAGCTCACCGTCGATGCCAAAGGCGAAATCGCCGAACTTGCCGATACCATCAACGGCATGATCAATACACTCGCAACATTCGCGGATCAAGTGACGACTGTCGCGCGCGAAGTGGGAGTCGAAGGAAAGCTAGGAGGACAAGCAAGCGTTCCAGGCGCGGCTGGTACCTGGAAAGACTTGACGGACAACGTCAATCAATTGGCCGCAAATCTCACAACGCAAGTGCGTGCCATTGCCGAGGTGGCGACCGCCGTCACCAAAGGTGATCTTACACGCTCGATTAAAGTCGAAGCGCAAGGTGAAGTCGCCTCGCTCAAAGACAACATCAACGAGATGATCGGCAATCTAAAGGACACGACGCTCAAGAACAGCGAGCAAGACTGGTTGAAGACAAACCTCGCCAAGTTCAGCCGCATGCTGCAAGGCCAGAAAGATTTGCTTACCGTGGGTCGGTTGATCCTTTCCGAATTGGCCCCCGTGGTGACTGCGCAGCATGCCGTGTTTTACACCTTAGATGCCTCCCGGGAGCAGCCTGAACTGACGCTCCTGGCTAGCTACGCCTACGATCAACCGGATGCTGTCGGTAGCCATTTAAAGTTGGGGCAAGGTCTGGTGGGGCAATGTGCATTGGAAAAGGCTAAGATCCTCCTCGATCACGTGCCGGGCGACTATATTCGCATTTCTTCCGGCCTGGGACATACAGCCCCCGCCAATATCATCGTATTGCCGGTGGTCTTCGAAGGGCAAGTCAAGGCTGTCTTGGAATTAGCGTCGCTGGAACGCTTCAATCCCACTCATCAAGCCTTTCTCGACCAACTCACGGAGAGTATTGGTATCGTGTTGAACACGATTGAAGCGAATATGCGAACTGAGAACTTGCTCAAGCAATCGCAGTCGCTCGCCAAGGAATTGCAGAGTCGCCAGGAGGAACTGCAACAGACCAATCTGGAACTGCAAGAAAACGCTCGCTTGCTCGCGCATCAAAATGTGGAGGTGGAACGCAAGAATCATGAAGTCGAGCAAGCTCGTCAGGCACTGGAAGAGAAGGCGCGGCAGTTGTCGCTTACCTCAAAATACAAATCTGAATTTCTGGCGAATATGTCGCACGAATTGCGCACACCACTCAATAGTTTACTCATACTTTCCGATCAATTGGCTCGCAATCCCGATGGCAATCTAACGGCCAAGCAAACAGAATTCGCCAAGACCATTCACTCCTCCGGCAACGACCTTCTGATGCTCATCAACGACATTTTGGATTTGTCGAAGATTGAATCCGGAACCGTCGTCGTGGATGTGGGAGAACTGACACTCGAAGATCTCCGCAGTTATGTGCGCAGGACTTTCCGACACATCGCCGAAGATCGAGGAGTCGATTTCATAATTGACATCGATGCAACGGTCACTGACAGCATTCAAACAGATGCTAAACGCCTGCAACAAATCATTAAAAATCTGCTTTCGAATGCGTTCAAGTTTACTCGTCGGGGACGCGTTTCGCTTACCGTAGGGGTCCAAGTCGAAGGCTGGAGCCTGGACAATCAAATCCTGAATTCCGCCCCAAGAGTTTTGGCGTTTTCCGTCACTGATACGGGAATCGGCATTCCTGCCGACAAGCAGCAAATTATCTTTGAGGCGTTTCAGCAAGCGGATGGAAGCACGAGTCGGAAATATGGAGGTACGGGACTGGGGTTGGCGATTAGTCGAGAGATTGCGAAATTACTGGGGGGCGAAATCACTTTGATCAGTTCCCCTGGGGATGGCAGTACCTTTACGCTTTATTTGCCCCAAAGTTATTCTCCACCTGCACAGGTGCGCCGTCTGGCGATCTCCGCTGCGCCTCCGACCGCGCCGGAGGTCATTTCCACGGCATCCGAAAAACTGCTCGCAGCCGAACCATTGCTTCTCTTGAATGAAATTGGCGATGATCGGGGCACAATCGAAGTAGGAGACCGCATCCTCTTGATTGTGGACAATGACCTGACGTTCGCCAAATTAATGCTCGAGACGGCGCGCGAATGCGGTTTCAAGGGATTAGTGACTTCCTTGGGAGCAGCGGCGCTTGCACTGACGCGCGAGTACGAACCCCATGCGATCAACCTGGATATCTCGCTGCCGGACATCGATGGTTGGCGCGTCTTGGAGCATTTGAAAAGCAACCTCGCCACTCGCCATATTCCAGTTAGCATCGTTTCGACGGTGGAGAATCCCGAGCGTGGACTCGCGCTCGAAGCCTTTGATGTATTGTTGAAGCCGATCCAGTCGAAACTTGTGATCGAGAACTTCTTGCAACGCGTTAAGGATTATTTGGCCCGTCCCACCAAGCGCTTGTTGCTCGTGGAAGACGCTCCCGATCATCAAAATGAACTCGTGGAACTGCTAGCCGGCGACGATGTGCAGATTGTAACCGCTACTTCGGACCAGGAAGTGCTCGCGCTGCTTAGAGATGAGACGTTCGACTGCGTCATTCTAGATACGGAAGTGCGCAACCTTTTCAGCGGATCATTCGTCAACGAATTTCTCGCCAATCCGCCTGATATGACCTGCCGACTGATCGCCTATTCGCCACTTCAGGTCTCGCCGGAAGCGGAGATTGCGATCGCGCGTCTGGCACAGGTACTCACGGTCAAGCATGTTCGTTCCCCGCAGCGGTTGGCGGACCAAGTCTCGTTGATTCTGCATCGTTGCCTTGCGGACATGCCTATCGACAAGCGCGAAATAGTGGAAAGTCTCTACCAGGCCGAAAGTGTCTTGGACAGGAAGAAGGTCCTGATTGTCGACGATGACATCCGCAACATTTTCGCTTTGGCCAGCGTACTCGAGCGGCAGAATATGCGGATTGAAGCCGCTGAGACCGGGCGCGAAGCTATCGCTAAATTGCAAGCGGACTCTGAAATTGATATTGTGCTGATGGACATAATGATGCCCGAGATGGACGGAATTGACACGATGCGCGCCATTCGCCAAATGCCTGCTTTCAAATCGCTACCGATCATTGCCGTGACGGCCAAGGCGATGAAGGGAGACAGGGAGAAATGCATTGAAGCCGGCGCTTGGGACTATCTGTCCAAGCCCGTCGACATCGAACAATTGCTGTCCGTTTTGCGTGCCTGGTTGTCGCAGGTGACGATGGTTTAGAGTGGTTTACGACTGTAATCTGGCCGAAAAGCCGATTCTTGAAGTTATTGGCACCACATGTCCAAAGAATCTAACATAAACATTTTGATCGTCGACGATATTCCCGGCAAACTACTGGCATTGGAGGCCGTTCTCGACGAACTCGGTCAAAATATCATCTGTGCCGACTCCGGCTGTGAAGCGCTTCGACAGATTCTTCAGCACGAGTTTGCTGTCATCTTATTGGATGTCAGCATGCCGACATTGGACGGGTTTGAGACGGCCGCGATAATACGTCAACGGAAAAAGACAGAGCATGTACCCATTATTTTCATCACCGCGCACGCAGATGAGACTCGCGCTTGGGAAGGATACTCTTTGGGCGCGGTGGACTTCATTATGGCACCGGTGAATCCCGTCGTGCTCAAGGCGAAGGTTTCTGTGTTCGTCGAACTGTTTCGCATGCGACAGCAGGTCGAACTTCAAGCGGAACAACGAGTAGCACTAGCACAGGAACAAGCATTGCGAATGTCCGCCGAGCGAGCCAATCAAGCCAAGGGTGAGTTCTTGGCGAATATCAGCCACGAACTTCGTACGCCGATGAACGCAATTATCGGCATGACGGATTTGGCCTTGGGAGAAAATATATCGCCAGTGGCCGAGGATTATCTGAGAACCGCCCGTGATTCCGCTCTCGTGTTGCTGCGATTGCTCAATGAAATTCTGGATATCTCTCGGCTAGAAGCAGGCAAGTTCAGTCTCCAGGAGCAGCCCTTTCAATTGCGTCCCATCCTGGAGGAAACGCTGAAGACACTAACCCTGCAAGCTAGTGAAAAGGGATTGGAGGTTCTCTGCGAATATCCGCCGAATATGCCCGATCGACTCATCGGCGATTCCTTGCGCATCCGACAAATCCTCACAAATCTCTTAGGCAATGCGCTGAAATTCACCCATCGCGGAACGATCTCCTTGCGAGTCCAAGTGGCAACAGAGTCTGACACGGAGGTAGCATTTCTGTTCTCAATCTCCGACACGGGAATTGGAATCTCCAAGGAATACCAGAAGACGATCTTTGCTCCCTTTACGCAAGCCGACTCCTCGACGACTCGCAATTACGGAGGGACCGGACTTGGGTTGGCGATCGTCTCGGATCTGGTTGCCATGATGGGAGGGCGCATCTGGGTTGAGAGCCGGATAAGTGAAGGGAGTACATTTCATTTCACATTGCGTCTGCCCCGCGACCGATCGCTCATCGCTGGTAATAAGTGTTCGCTCTCGATAGATTCATCCGCCACAACACAACGGACATCGCTCAAAAAACTTAATATTTTGGTCGCCGAAGATACGCGGGCAAATCAGAAGCTGATTCACATCATTTTGGCGAAGCAGGGCCACGCCATCATGATTGCTGCAAACGGCCAGGAAGCACTTGATTTGTTGGATGTACAAGAATTCGATTTGATTCTCATGGATGTGCAGATGCCCCTGATGGATGGCTTTCAAGCGACTATGGAAATCCGGAAAAGGGAACTCATAGGCGGCGCCCGCCTGCCAATTGTTGCCATGACAGCCCATGCTATGCGAGGCGATCGAGAGCGTTGCCTCGCGATGGGAATGGACGCTTATATTTCTAAGCCAATAGATTCGGCCGAGTTGATCAAGGTCATCGAGGAATATGCATTACCAGCGCGTTCGACCGGAACCGGCAGTATTGCGACTCGTCTATAGCTCGACGAGAGATCGCGATTGTGTTTCCTGATTCGGAGACCCACGAACAATGAGGAAGTGATGTCGGATGATTTCCCTGCCGATCTGAGGCAGTTTATCATCGACCATCTTAATTCGGTTGCCGAATTAGAAGTATTGCTACTTTTGCGCACGACACCTGAGAAGGAGTGGACTGCCGCGGAGGTGGGTAAATCGCTGTATGCCGCAACGGAGGTCTCGGCAGCGCAATTGGCAAATCTTCATAAATGTGGTTTTTTGAAACTCCAAGAGTCCAGTTATGTCTATGCTCCCACAACCTATGAAATCAAGGATTATGTGGATCGACTTGCGGAGGTCTACAAAGCCCGCCACGTTTCTGTGATTACATTGATTTACTCCAAACCTGTCGACAAGGTGCAGACATTTGCGGATGCGTTCAAGTTCCGGAGGGAGAAATAGATGCCGGGAATGGTCTACATTCTGTGTGGGCTGACAAGCATGGTTTGTTCCATCTTGTTATTGCGGGGATTCCGCCAGAGCGGCGTACGGCTTTTGCTCTGGAGTGGAATGTGCTTTATTGGTTTGACTGCCGAGAATTTCATACTGTACATCGACATGGTCTTCGTACCCGATATTAGCCTGGCGCTCGCCCGCAAGATTCCGGGACTCATAGCGTTAATGCTGCTCCTCTATGGGCTAGTCTGGGACGCGAAGTGATTATCGCGAGGCAAGTTTTACAGAAAGTGTTTTATGGAGCAATTTCTGTTTGGGGCAATTGCCATGGCCTCAGCCATCGTCGGGCTCTTTTTCCTGCGCTTTTGGCGGGAAACGGGTGACCGTCTCTTCGGGATATTTGCGGTATCATTTTGGCTCCTCGGATTATCCCGCCTTGGACTCGCCATGGCGCAGCCCATGTCAGAAGAGTACTCATCACTCTATTGGGTGCGTTTCGTCGCATTCTTGCTGATCATCATTGCAATTGTGGACAAAAATCGCCCCAAGCGCACTAAACAGACCTCTGCCGAATGATCTTCGGCAGGACAAGGCGATGTTTGGGTTGCCCAATGGGTCGCTGATTATCCGTGCCATTACTTGAGTATTGGTTGAAGCATTGGCCTGGGCGTGTACATCGAGAGAATGCGTCCGACGCCCTTTCACCCAAGGATTTCTGCAACGACAGGGTTGTCCCCTATGCTCTGGCACATAAAGTGCAACAACAAGTTTTTGACTGTGCAAACTCAAGGCATCGTCTTGGTAGCAATCGTTTCTGATCTAGCCGAGAGCACCTTGGTTGCAATCCGCTCACTTTCCCATCTACCGCCCTGCTGCGGCTCGAACAATTATTGCAGGGAATGCGCAAAGGAAGAGGATAGAAATGATGGTGCTGAGCCAACGACATCTGCAGCCGGAGTGGATGGACCGTCCCGACTGTGATCGTGAATTGCACCGAGAAGCGTTGCACGGGCTGGCGACTATTAACTGGTGGAGCGGAAGTGCTCGCCTCCTTTGGCCGTCCATCAAGCAATGCGCCTTAAAGAATGGGCGAATACGGATCTTGGATTTGGCTTGCGGCGGAGGCGATGTGACCGTGCGCCTCGCGCAGATCGCTAAGCAGCAGAAGATTCCTCTGGCGTTTGCCGGGTGCGATCGGAGTCAGCTCGCCGTGGATCTCGCGACCGAACGGACTCGGATCGCAGATTTGGATATCGAGTTCTGGCGGCAAGACGTGTTACTCAACGACTTGCCCCGGGATTTTGACATTGTGATGTGCTCGCTCTTTATGCATCACCTGGAACATGCGGACGCCGTTAAGCTCTTGCGCTGCATGGCAGAAGCTACGCGACGCCTGGTGTTGGTCAACGATCTGCGGCGCAGTACGGCAGGATACTTGCTCGCGCTGGGCGGTGTTTGGATGTTGTCGCGCTCGGCCGTTGTGCGCTTCGATGGCCCCGTATCTGTTCAAGGTGCCTTCACGATTCGAGAAATGCACCAACTCGCGACGTCTGCCGGCCTGACCGGCGCGCGAGTGATGCGCCGTTGGCCTCAAAGGTTTTTAATGCAATGGACCCGACCCCAATCCTGAACGGAACCATCTCGCGCCGCGCGGCAGCCGCGACGAAGTGGGATGTCGCGGTGATCGGCGGCGGTCCCGCCGGCAGCGTCGCGGCAATGCAACTGGCCCGAGTCGGTCGCCAAGTGTTGGTGATCGAACGCAAGCAGTTTCCGCGGTATAAAGTGTGTGGAGGGTGCGTTAGCGCCGCCGGCATGCAGTTGCTGGATTCCATCGGTCTATGTGAATGTGTTCGTCAGGTGTCAGCAGAGGACATCGAGTTCTTACACGTACATGCCTTCGGTCGCGACCTGCAACTAACCTCCAGGGGTGGACTCGCGATCTCCCGAGCCGCGCTCGATGCCTGTTTGTTGAAGAAAGCAATTGAAGCAGGTGCACAATATCTGCCTGGCACTAAAGCTGCCGTGGGTTCACTCGACAATGGTGGCCGTAAGGTGACCTTGCAGGCGGCAATGACGGATGACGACATCTCGGAGACTCAGGTCACGGCTAGATTAGTACTCGCCGCCGATGGCCTTGGTCATCCCTGCCTCCGACAACGGGCTGAGTTTAGCGAGACAATCGCCGATCAGTCTCATGTGGGGGCGGGCTGCGAGTTGGAGGCTGTGAATCACCAAATCACACCGCATACACTTAATATGGTAGTGGGAGAGAAAGGGTACATAGGCTTCGTCGTTGTTGAAGGTGGGCGTCTCAATGTTGCCGCCGCTCTCTCGCCCTCGCTGATTCGAAGTCAAGGCAGCATTTCGGGCGCTGTATCGGAACTGCTCGTGAGCGCAGGCGTTGCAGTGCTTCCCGCGCTGTCGCATGCGCACTGGCAAGGCACTCCCGCGTTGACGAGACGCACGCACCCTGTCGCAGTAGAGCGACTGCTGTTGTTGGGCGACTCCTGCGGTTATGTAGAACCGTTCACGGGCGAAGGCATTACCTGGGCGATCGATGCCGCGCTCCATGCGGTGCCACTCGCGAATCAGGCCATCGACGAGTGGCGCGAATTCCACGGCGAGCGTTGGCGAGTCTATCATCGACATGTGCGGCAACACCTGCAACGCACCTGCCGCCTCATCACGCCTGCGTTACGACGGCCCTGGCTGGTCGATAGCGCCCTGGCGATTGGCCATGTCTGGCCGGCGCTCGCTCAACCCATCGCCCAATGGATCAACCACGGATCGATGACAGCGAGGACGGCATGAGCTTACACATCAAGAGCATCGGAACCGCTGTCCCCCCATTTCGCTTCACCCAACAGGATGCCGCTGTTATCGATCAGTTCATGGGCTACGAAACGGATGCCCGGCGACAGTTCATGCGGAAGATATATTCAAACGTCGGCGTCACCACCAGGCACAGTGTCGTATTGGAATCCTCCGACGGTCCGCTGGAAGAGAGGCAGACCTTCTTTCCGCCATCGCGAAGCCCTACTGACCTCGGTCCCACGACCGCGCAACGCAACCGATTTTACGAGCGCGCTGCGCCGGAGTTGGCCTATCAGGCTGGACGGCGGGCCATCGACAACGCTGGGTTGTCGCCGGCGACAATTACGCATTTGGTTACCGCATCCTGCACAGGCTTTACGGCCCCCGGCGTCGACATTCAACTAATTGAACGACTGGGACTCTCGCCAGGGACCGCGCGCACCCACATCGGATTTATGGGTTGCCACGCGGCCATGAATGCCCTGCGCGTGACGCGGGCATTCGCTGAGTCTGATAAGAATGCCGTGGTTCTGATGGTAGCCGTCGAACTCTGCAGCCTGCATCACCAATATGGCTGGTCGCCGGATCGCATCGTATCCAATGCCCTCTTTGCCGATGGCGCTGCAGCGCTCGTCGGAACCGGCACGGCTGGATTGAATCGATCTGTCACCGACAGAAGTTGGCAATTGGCGCGCAGCGGTTCTCTGATTTTACCCGACAGTGCCGCGGATATGAGCTGGCAAGTCGGCGACCATGGATTCGAAATGACACTTTCGCGCCACGTGCCCGACTCAATCCGCGGACAGCTTCGACCCTGGGTGGAAGGCTGGCTGAATGAGTCCCAGCTTCGACTAGAGGATATCCGCTCGTGGGCCATTCACCCGGGCGGTCCGCGAATTCTCTCGGCTGCTTGTGAAGCACTGGCGCTTCCCCGGTCGGCAATTGCCGCTTCGGAGGAGATCCTGTCCCAATTCGGAAATATGTCTTCGCCCACAGTCCTCTTTGTGATGGAGCGGCTCCAATCACAAGAGGCACCTCTCCCTTGCGTTGCCATGGCCTTCGGCCCAGGCCTGACGCTTGAAGCGGCGTTATTTGTTTAGCAATTGGCAGAGAAGGTGCACGAAGGGGTGCTCGAACGGTGGTCCTTAGCTCTTCATTTCAATTCGTTGCTATTGGGCAGGAAGGTGGTTCGCTGAGCGTAAAGATCTCGACTTGCTCGCCGGTGAAGGTGCTGATGTCGTGATGCATGTTGATCACTTTGACGCTGGTGATGAGTTGGATCATGGAATCTATCTGTTAAGGTGCCGTTTCGATCAACAGACTCCTCACCTGCTTAAGCATTTCCCGGCCATGTTCGGCGGCGCAAAATGCCGCGCACAGAATTGGGCTCCAGCGCTGCGAGGTTGAAAGACTTCGCCATTTGCGGCACCTCGGCCAGCTCCGCACCACGGCGCCCAAGGCGAAACCAGTGGTTGCGGCGCTGCCTAAGCAATCTCCCACACCCGATTGGCCCTTTCCCAGCGATAGCCGGTCACCGATTCCCGGCACCGTCATCACTCGGGAGTACAAAGGGCGGACGTTGCAGGTCGTGGTCGTGGGACAACTCGCGTAGGCCTTTACTCTTAAAGCTGTTTCCGAGAGTGCTCATTCCGCGTCGTCGGCATGTTCGGGAAACATAATCGCATCCAGCCGATGCCCATGCAGCGCGCCGCAAACGCCAGCAAGCGGACCGCGTTACGCGAAGCGCCAAGAAAGCTTTACACCATCCAGGCAAAATATTGGCCGACGCCCAAGGCGATTTAAAGCGACCGGAAAGCCAACAGAATAAGTCGTAGCGACTGGTCATTGGTCATTTCCGCATCATGCTTCCCGCCACGTGCGCGCGTAGCTATAGTTGTTCCATGGATACTGCGCGCCCTCCCCGCGCATCATCCGTCGCCCCTTCTCGCGCGGTAAGGCGACGATGTAACCCCCGTAGTGTTTGATTTTTTCCCGCATGGTGCAGGGTGCGCACTCTCGCGCGCCCGGCAAGGATCGCAGCAATGTCGCGCCGGTTCCCTCGTTCTCCGTCGACTCCGTCGTCTACCTATCGCAAAAAGCAATCCTCTCGCCGCCACGCGCACGCCCGCCGGCGGATGTTCAGCGAGGTCACCCGCCTGGGGCTGGAAAAGCTCGAGGAGCGGCAAATGCTTGCCGTCGACCTGCTCGGTCAAGTGGCGTGGGTCGAGCAAGGGCCGGCCAACACACAAGGGATGGAAGGCATCAAAGCCACGCATCCCTTCGATATGGGCGTGCATTCGACCAACAGTTCCTTCATCGGTGCGATTCAGGCGATCGCCGTACATCCGCAGGTGGCGACGAACGGCGATGTCTACATCGGCACCGTCAACGGCGGCGTTTGGAAGACGAGCGACATCTACGCCACGCGCGTGGCCGAGGGGAGAATCGAAGCCGTCGCGCACCTTGGAGTTTCGCCGAGCCTCGAGCAAGTCGTCAGTTTTAGCGCGCTCGGCGGCGCTTATACGATCACCTACAACAATCTCACCACCGCACCCATTGCCTTCAATTCCGATAACGCCACGGTGCAAACGGCGCTGCGAAGCGTGCTGGGACCGGATGTCAGTGTTAGCAACACGTTTAGTTCAGGATTTGACCTACGCACCTTCTCGGTAAAGTTCACCGGCAGCCTGGCCGATCCCGCTGCGCCGACAAAAGCACGCGGCACGCTCACCATTCAATCCTCGCCAGGAAATCCGCTCACGGCCGGCGTGCTCCCGTCGCCTGATTGGGAACCAATCGGCGGTGGGCAAGAACTGCCGACCCTGGCGATTGGGTCGCTAGCCTTCGATCCACAGAATGCCAACATCATCTATGCCGGCACCGGCACCTTTAGCAATGCCAGCGAAGGGGGCCCCGCGGTCGGCATTGTGAAAATTGTTGAAGGAGGCGTGGGTGGCACAACCTCCACCCTCATCGGCCAAGCCGATCTCTCCGGCGAGCAGATCGCGAAGATCGTACCGGTGGTGGAGGGTGGCCAGACCGTACTCTATGTCGCTACCGTTTCTGGCCGCGACGGCTTGAACAGCGTTGGCGGACTGTACAAGAGCAATGGCATCCTCAACTCCACCGTCACATTCACCAGGCTCTCCGGCACTGCGAATTTGCCGGCCAATGCCGTTTCCGATCTGCTCGCGCTCACAGAGCCCGGCCAAACGCAGCCCACGTTCTTCGCCGCGCTGCCGAGCAAAGGGGTCTTCCGTAAGCGACCTGGCGAAGTCAATTGGACCGCAGTTAACACCGGTATCACGGGGCTGACCGGCGGACTCGATCCGACGCAGTTCGACTCCGTCAGCATCCGTCTGGCGGCTTACGACGACGGCACGACGCAAGTGATCTACGCCGGCGTGATCGGATCGCTGGCAGAAGGAGCATTGGCGATCAAGGTGGCCGATCTGCGGAAGTTCCGCTTGCGTGGGATGTTTCGGACGGAGAACGCGGGGACGGCGTGGACGTCGCTCAATATTCCCACGTCGCCCGATAAGAACAGTCAACCCGTCGGCTTGCACCTGGGTGGACAAGGCATCAAGAACTTCTCGCTGATGGTCGATCCGGCCGATCGTAACACCGTGTATGTCGGCGGCGACAGCCATCCTCTCACGCAAACCGGGCGGCTCTTCCGCGGCACGTTCAACGCCGCCGCGCCGACCAACAAGATGACCTGGGGCGAGATCGTTAACGGCAGCGCCAACGGCACCGGCCCCCACGCCGATTCGCGCGCGATGGTGATCTTGCCGCCGAAGCAAGGGAGCGCCGATCAGCCCTCGATTCTGCAGTCCGACGACGGCGGCATCTATCGGCTCATCAATCCCAACGTAACCGCCAGCCGGAGGTGGCTCTCGGTCAACGGCGATCTAGCGAACACCGAAGTGGTTTCCATCGCCTACGATCCGTTCCGAGATGTGGTAGTGGCGGGGACGCAAGACAACGGCACCTTTGTGCAATCCGCCGGCGGTTCCAGCGCTTGGTACAACGTCCTTGGCGGCGACGGCAACACGCCGGCGGTCACGCTCCAGCGCGATGCGCAGGGCTATGTTATCGGATCGACGCGCTACACGATGTCTAACGATCCGTTCGAGGGCCGAAACAGCTTCATGGCCAACTCCGGCCCGGTCGACACCTCCAAAGGCACGCCGGTCCTGACCTCCGTCAAAGATAGCAGCGGCAACTACAAGGTCACTGTCGATCGCGCCTTCACCGACAAGCAAACCTCTAGCAGCTACATTCCGACCGCGCTCGCGTTTCATCCCGACGACCCGCAGCGGATGATCCTCGGGCGTCTCGGTCTCTACGAAAGCACCGACGGCGGCAAGACGCTGACCAACATCACGCCGCTGGGAGACAAGTTCCATCCCACCGTGTTCTATGGCGCGGCGGCTTTTGGCGGCACCGCCTCAGCACCGGCGACATATGTCGGCTTCGGCGCGAGCATCGGCGTGCGCGGGCCGAATCAAACGAGCTTCAAATATAGCAAGCCGCCCGGGGCCGCGTTCATCAATGATATCGCGGTTGATCCGAATGACTGGCGCATCGCCTATGCCGCGGATCCCAACGCCGCCAAGGTCTATCAAACCATCGACGGCGGCGCGCACTGGACCGACATTTCGAACCTGCTGCAAGGACGCTTGCAACAACCGCGCGCGGTGGAGTTGATTCGCCTCGTGGCGGGACTGAAAATCCAACTCCGCTCAGGCACCCAGGTCACCGTCGACCTGACGAACGCACAGACGCTGAACGATGTGGAAGTCGCCGTCGTCGCCGCCACTGGAGGCAAAGTGCTGCCCAGCCTCGTAAGCGGAAAGCTTGTGTGGCAAGACACCTCCACCGGCGCTACGCGGTTCTCGATCTCTTCTCTGCCCGGCACGCCGATCGCCGAAGCGCTCGGGATGGCGCAGTCGGACGACAACAACGACGGCAAGATCGAATCGCCAGTTCTCGTCTCGAGCGCTGGCAATGTGCGTGCGGCGTCACCTTTGTCGACGATCAACGGTGGCGTCCCTCACAACGCGCAAACCGTGCTCCTGGTTGGCGGCGTTGAAGGGGTGTTCCGCACGATCGATCCCACGGTGGCGATAGCGTCTGGAAAACAGCCGGTCTGGACCGAGTTTGGCGAGCATCTGCCCAATACCAACGTCAAAGACATCGAATACACGCCCGCCATGCAGGCGAAGGACGCCAACGGCGCGATCCGGGATATTGGCGACGTGCTCATCGTCGGCACGCTGGGGCGCGGCGTGTTCCGTATCGATGACGCCAGCCAAGTACTGGCGCAAGAGGCCGTGCTGCAGATTGATGGGACCAATAACAACGACCACATCCTGCTGAAGATCGACGCGAATAATCCGCTACTGATCGATGTGTTCGTGAATGATCTTCTCACGCCGGCGAAGACGGTGCCCCTCTCGGCCATCTCGCGGATCGTGGTGAATTTGCAAGATGGCGCGGACGAACTCAATATCGAGCCGCGGATCTTCGTCCCCGGTGGAATTGTGGTCAATGCCGGCGCTGGCAACGACGTCGTCAGCCTGCTCGGACCCGCGCCGGCCAACGTGGTGATCGTGCAACTGCCGAACCTGCAGTCTGGCGCGCCAGGCATTCTCAGTTCTTCCACCGGCGAACTGCGTTTGAGCATTTCGCAAGGCGAGACCTTTAACGACGGCGGAGTGCCGCGCGACGAAGCCAATCCCATGGCGGCTATCGGCGGCGGCCTCAATCGCGCCTCGAGCAGCTCGAGCAGTTGGATGCAAAGCGATCAACTCGCGCTGCTGGGCGATTCGCTCGGCAGCGGCCTGAGC
>JBGSHH010000808.1:0-4430 GCA_041752355.1 Pirellulaceae bacterium
TGCCGTGTATGGCATCGATTATCAGCACATGGCGCATACATGAATGCTTTCAATAGAACGGCAGGCTGGAAGCCTACCCCACTTACCGTTCCTCAATAATCACCTCGCAGAGTTTGCCGAGGTCGGCACCGATACCCGCAGAGCTCAGACCGCCGCGCAGTTGCACATTGTTCACATACATGGCGAACGCCAGTCGCTTTCCCTTGGCGGTGGTGAGATAGCCGGCCAGCGCTTTGCTGGTGAGAAGATTGGTGCCATCGAGGCCGCTGGTCCAGTAGAGTGTGCCGGTCTTGGCTTGTACTTTTTCTTTGGCGATGCTCGACGCGCCGACCGTCTTGGTCAGCGTGCCATCGACCCCCATGATCGGCAACGTGCGCTCATAGGCGGCGAAGTCATCGCGCGTGCTCATATAACGCAGCAAGGCGACCGTGGCGGCAGGCGACACATAGTCGGCGCGCGAGCCACCGGCACCGCCACCAAACGATATCTCCCCGACCGGCAAGCCTGCTTTCTCGAAGAACGCCTGCTCGAGTTCGAGTCCTTGTCGCAGCGTATGCTTGCCATGCTTGGCGGCGACCAGCAGTGGCAATGTGCTGGCGTGCAGATTGTGACTCACCTTCATCACCAGCCGCGCGTTCTCGCGAAAGGGGGGCGAAGTGAGCGTGGCGACGGTGGTGAGCTTATCATAATCGGGAACATCCGCGCGCGAATCAAAGCGCGCGTCGCCCTCCAGCTTCGCGCTGACTTGCACGCCTGCGCGCGCGAGCGCTTCCAGGAACAGCTTCCGCGTGAAGGCGCGCGGATCGGAGATTTCTTGAATGCGATAAACCGGCTTATGCCCAGCGGGAATCTCGCCTGTGACCTTGAACTTGCCCTGGCCTAGATCGATCACCGCGGTCGAGAGTTTGCCGCTGGCTTCGATCGTGCGGCATTCGACCTCGACGCGGATCGTTTTGCTTTCCGGTCGCCAGGTGACCGTGGCGGGTTCGCCGGGCTGAGTCGGCGCGAAGGTGAAGTCGATGACATTATCGTTCACCACAATCGGCGAAACACGGTTCGGACCACTGCCGGAACTTTCAGCGTCGTCGAACAACCAATCATCGACATAAACTTCACCTTGGACTTGCTTGATGCCGCTGGTGGCGACCTGCTGAGCAAGTGCGTTCAGTCCCGCGAGCGGATCTTGTTTCGTAAGCACGGTGTCGTCACCACCGCCGGCATAGGTGTGATCGCCGGAGGTGAACTCGATCTCGCCTTCAGACGTGGTGCGACCGCCGAGCGTCAAGTCGCCACTGGCGCGCAAGATTAAGTCGCCCACGAGCAAGCCATCGTTGCTTTTGCCGCGCGCGAAGACTTTGGTTTCGAAACGGTAGTCGGAACCGAGCGCGTCGAGCGCGGCGGCGACCGTATAGAGCTTGGTGGTGGAAGCGGGCGCGAAGAACTTGTGCGGCTGCTGAGCATAAATCTCTTCGCCGGTCGCCAGATCGACGACCAAGATCCCCCAGTGCGCCGTGCGATAGCGTTCCCCTTGCGTCAGCTTTTCGATCCGCTGTGCCAGCGCGTCCTCGGCCAGAGAAACCAGCGGACCGCAGAGTAGCAAGATACCTAGGCCGAAAACTATTTTCGCAAAAATTGAACGCATGTACGTGACAACTGTTTACGAGTTGAGTAAAAATACGACACGACAACAACGAGCAGCCTATCCCAACGGGCCCACGAACTTCTTTGGAGATTCTGACATGAGCCAGGAGACAACGGAACTCCCCCCAGGCGATTCGGCGCCGGAAAACGCCGCCATCGACCAAGGAGAAAATCGAGAAAACACCGACCAACAAGTGGCTGCGGCTCAGGCGTTGCGCGCCGGCTTCGCTGCGCATGGCATCGAGCTGACCGACGAGGTCCAGTGGGCTAGACCCGATAAAACTGGCATTGGAATTTCCCGCGTTTTCTGGCCCAATCTCAGCCGACCCGCTGTGAGCACAAACCGTTTGCCGTGCCGATTGGTTGCGGGTTCTTCGCGCCACCGT
Source organism: Pirellulaceae bacterium (assembly GCA_041752355.1). Lineage (GTDB taxonomy): Bacteria > Planctomycetota > Planctomycetia > Pirellulales > Pirellulaceae > JAEZGD01. The sequence continues at coordinate 2,028 of JBGSHH010000808.1, forward strand.
AATCGTATCTCGCATCCCATATCCGTCAATGCGGCTCGCACGGCGAGAGGATCGGCATGTAGCCCGTGGTCGCCGCCGTAGGCGTCCACATACGCACGCAGATCGAACAGGTCACCGGGCTTGGCAGGTGCGGGTAGGGGCATCGGTACGAAGATCTTGCGTTGTTGCTCCCACCACTCGACTAGATCAGTAACGCTATTGCTGGTTGGTTGCGGCGCGGCGAGTTCCGCTTTGAGGGCATCGTGGTCCAACCACATCGTTTTGATCTTGCCATCGATCATGTCGCGCGTGCGGGCATCGGTTACGAACATCACGTTTTCCGCCGCAGTATAGATCTTAGCCTTGATCGCGGCGAGCTTCTTCTCGGCAGATTCTCGCTGGTCATCGACCGTTGGAAAGTCGGGGGCCATTGGCGTCAGTTGCGGCAGCGCGAGCTTGTCGATTTCTTCAACAAGGATGCCGAGCACGTAGGGGAGTATCCGGTCTTCTCGGATCTCATAGTTCTTGCACACTCCTGGCGTCGATCCGTGTGTTGGGCATCGATATACGTTGACCGTTCCGTTGTATCTCGCGCCCCCATAAAGTGCCTTGCCGCAATGGCCGCAATGTAGCACCCCCGTGAGAACATAGCCGTTTTCGCGCGGCCGTTTGCTGCCGCGTGGGCCGCAGATCTGTTTTAGTTTGGCTTGGGCGCGCGCCCAGGTCTCGGCATCGATAATTGGCTTGTACTTCTTTTTCTCGGTGTGCGTTGCCGCATGGAACTCATTCCGCGTCCCGCGCGTTTGCTCACCCGCCTCGACCACTTCACCTGCATCATCAACCGTAAAAAACTTTCCACCACGTCGCCGCCCGAATTCAAAATCTCCAAGATAGGCGGGCTGCTGGAGCATTTCTTTGATCGTGCCGACATGCCATTTACCGCCACGCGGTGCGGGAATCCCATCTTCGTTCAGCCGTTTTGTGATCCCACATAGAGTGGCATGATTAACGAACTCTTTGAAGATTCGCTTGACGATTTTTACATGCTCAGGATTGCCGGGCTTGATAGTGTCGCCATCGTTCTCGAAGCCGTATGGGGCGTAACCGCCTGAGCGCTTGCCTTCCTTTGCCTTATTGCGGCGGGCCAAAGAAATGCGGCGGGACAGCTTGCGGCTGTAGTCGTTTGCCGACCATGCACCCACTGTGATCTTGATGATGGTGCCGATATCCGAAACATCACCAATACAATAAATCCCTTGGTTGGCGCTGTGAATGTACTTCACTCCTGCTTGGCGGAGCGCGTTGATATCGGTCCATACTTCATCGACGGTAGCGCGACTGAATCTGTCTAGGTCGTCAACCAGGATCGCTTGTGCATCCTTGTACTTTTGGCAATCGGCGAGCAGGCGAGCGAAGTCGGGTCGTGCCGCACCGCGTTTCCATCCACTTCTTCCTGGGTCCGCGTAGTTGCGCATCACATTGTATGCGTCGGAGGCATCAGGTTTGAGTTTCTGCACTTCTGTCAGTTGCTGGTCGATTGATTTCTCTTGCCTCTCTTTTCCGTCTTGCTTTTTTCCCATCGTCGATTTTCGCAGGTACGCAACCGCCGCGATTATGGTACTTTTTGTCTTAGACATGCTTGTTTGCTCCTCGATAGCAAATGGGTGTGATTAGGACCGGGCTGCCGTTGACGCGGCGGCTCGGTTCCGTTCTTGAAAGAGCGGGGATACGAGCTTCAAATGTTCGAGCGATACACCGCGGCGGCGGCAGGTGCCGACGATCCCGGCGGTCAAAGCATCGCCTACCGAGAAGATTGGTTGCCGCCCGCGTCCCGCACCCTGCGGCGGGCGGATCGAGGCGGGTACAATCCCGTCGCGCATCCATGCATGAGCAGCTGGATATTCAACACCAGCGATCTTTGCAATCTCAGTTATTGTGAATTCTGATTTGCTCTTGGCCATGCGCCGCAAACCGGCCAGGGCATTTGCCGCGTTGATCACCAAGCAATCAGCGTTGCCAAGCACAGCAAGCATTTCATCCGAGTTGGCGAGTTGGGCTTTGCCGCTCGCCACATTGACCAACAAGAACGGTGTCTCTTCCAGCCTCGCCTCCAATCGTTCAAACGTCATAGGTCGTCCTCCTTTATGTTTAGGGACCGACCTGAATTTACGGGATGTAAAAACTAAAGCAATACCTTGAAATGAAAAACGCCCCAGCAGATGCCGGGGCGTTTGTATCGTGGGCGTTAAAGGCGCTACCCCCAAACCACCAGGGATTCCATCGCCTCCGCTTTGTGGGCGATAGCCGGCGACCAACTGCGAGCTGAGACGCACGACGCTGCTGGCCGCGCGTACCATCCTGAAGGGATGTTAGACCTACACCTCCGGCTTGCGGTCACAATAAACGAATCGATGACTCCGTTGG
>JBGSHH010000809.1:0-4513 GCA_041752355.1 Pirellulaceae bacterium
TCGTCAAATGGTCGATGACGACACCAGACAACTCAGGCGATTCATAGCCGAGTAGCGTTTCCATTGTGCCAATGGCGGCGGTGTCGTCGATCGCTTTCAAATCGCGCAGCGCCGCATCGTGGCGAAAACGGCTATTGGCCAGCAAGCCTTGGCGAATGGTGGTGATTTTGTGCTGCCAACGGGCGTAATTGCCGCGTACTTTGTCGGCCAAGTCGGCATTGGCTTGCACTTCGTCGAGTGAAACCCAGCGCTGCCCGCCTCGAACAAAGCCAAGCTTTTCGCGGGCGGCCCGATGGTTGGTGTCAAGTTCGATCACGCGCGACAGATGCGCACGCGCCTGATCCTCTAAGCCATTGCGTTCGCACCAGCGGGCCAAGTCGTACTGCCGCGCGGCGGTATCGGCATAGCTATCGCGGATCGCGTGATAAGTCTTGAACGAACTCAGGTTTTGCGCTGCCAAAGGGAGTTGGTCAATGTCGACCCAGCGGTTGCGAAACTTTACTTCGCCCGACGCCCAGCGCACGGCGTTGGAATCGGGCGACTTGGTTTTCGCCTCTTCGAGCAACGCTTCCCGTTCGTCCGTTTGGCCGAAGACCTCGCGGTGTAAGGCTTCGCGCACTAGTGCTTCGGCCTCCGTTCTATCCGCTGTTGGACCAGCCCACGCCGGTGCAATTAAACACAGTGGCGAAATAGAACCGAGAATTGTGGAACAACAAACAGTGGTGACCGAAAGTGAAGGGGCCACCCGACGGCAGAAACGCCAGAACATGCCTGATCTCCTTGAGGAGCTCTTACGGACAGCAGCGATTTTCGTCGCGCGGCTAGTAAGGGCCGTCACCCAGGCTCGCCCCTGTGAGCAAGTGACAACAATTGCAAAGATACGAGGGCTGGGCGGAAAATGCAACTCTGTTTGTCGAGAATTGCAAAAAGTGCGAGTTACCACCCACACTTGTTGGGTGCGAGGCATCATCCGCCTGCGATACACTAAGCGTTAGGCGGTTCTTATCTTGTCGGTCAACTTTTCAGTTGCGAACGCTCACGATGGTCAAATCGATTCTCGTTCTAGGTGGCGGCAGCGCCGGCTTTTTGGCGGCGCTGACGCTGAAAGTGAAGCTGCCGCAGTTGGATGTAACCGTCCTCCGCTCGCCGGACATCGGTATTATTGGTGTGGGCGAGGGCACAACAACCTACGTGCCGGAGCATCTCCACGGATATTTGGGCATTCCGCTCGATCAATTCTTCGCCTCCGCCAAGCCGTCCTGGAAATTAGGCGTGCGATTCTTGTGGGGGCCAGGGAAGGCGTTTCATTACCCGTTCACCTATGTTGTCGATCGTCGTGAAGCAGGACTATCGCGACCGGTTGGATACTACGCAGGCGAAGACTTTACTTTTGCCGATCCGACTTCAGCGCTCATGTCGCAAGGTTTGGCGTTCTTTCGCCAAGCTAACGGCGCGCCGCATATCGAACGGAACATCGCCTATCACTTGGAGAACGAACATCTCGTCGCATACTTGGAGACCGTCGTTCGGCAGTCAGGTGTGAGAGTCGTGGATGGCACGGTGGAACGGGTTGAGCAAGCGGAGCAAGGCATCACAGGCTTGACGCTCGCGAGCGGTCAGACGATGACGGCGGATCTGTATGTGGATTGTTCGGGCTTTCGGTCGGAATTGCTAGGCAAGGCTTTCGCGGAACCATTTGAAAGTTATCGCTCGACGCTATTTTGCGATCGGGCCATTGTTGGTGGCTGGGCGCGCGAGAATGAGCCGATCCTGCCTTACACCACTGCGGAAACGATGCAGGCGGGGTGGTGTTGGCAAATCGAACATGAACACCGCATCAATCGCGGCTATGTGTACTCCAGCGATTTCATTTCCGACGATGACGCCGAGACGGAATATCGAGCACTCTGTCCGAAGGTGCGGCAGACGCGCATCGTTAAGTTCAACACCGGTGCCTACGCGCGCAGCTGGGTGAAGAATGTCGTGGCGATCGGTAATAGTGCCGGTTTTGTCGAGCCGCTGGAAGCCACAGCTTTGTATGGGATCTGTGCGATGTCGCAGGCGTTGGCGGCAAGCTTGATCGACGCGGAATGTCGTCCCGAGCAACTGTTGGCAACGCAGTTCAATGCCTATAGCAAGCGAATTTGGAGCGCTGTACGGAACTTCCTGGCGGTTCATTATCGCTTCAATCGCCGCATCGATTCACCCTTTTGGCGCGCCTGTCAGGCGGATGTCGAACTGGTTGGCGCGCAGCCGATCGTCGAGTACTACCAAGAGTATGGCCCATCGTCATTTTGGGCGCATACGCTGATCGATCCGATTGATCCGTTTCGGCTCGATGGCTATTTTACGCTGCTGATGGGGCAACAAGTGCCGTATCGACGCACGTATCAGCCCACAGACAGCGAGCAGCAACGTTGGCGGCAATTGCAGCAAGAGTGGGCCAGTGCAGCCAGTGGCGGCATGAGCATCGCCGAAGCACTTCAGATTACACGCTCGCCGTACTGGCAGTGGACGGCGGGGTTCTATCAATGACCGTCACCGTCGCCAATTCGCTCCAGGCGATATCTTGGCGGCTGTGCAAATGCTCGATGGCGGCCAGCGCTTGCACGTCCCTTTCGGAATAAAGCGAGGCAATATGCGCGAGCGAAATGCCTTGCAGTTCCTCGCAGACAAAAGTGTGACGATCGCCACCTCGGATTGAGACCACCGGCCGATCGCCAGACGCTTGCATGCCATCTTGCGCCATCAAGAAAGTACGGCGTTCGCAGCCTGTTTTGAGCGATAGCGGCGGGTCAGCTTTCAAGTAATCGATCGCCGGACCGCTAGCACGTCGCATTTGCCCATCGGGCCCCACTTCCACATCGCTGATCCATTCAGAGACGATCGACGAGGCTTCGCGACCGGCGACTTTATGCAGTGCCGCGAGCAGTTTAGGACCATGCGTCGCTTTTGTGTCATGCTCGGCGATCTTGCGAAGTTGCGACAGATACTCATGCATCAATGGTTCCGCCAAAGCGGCCGCGCGATCGCGCAGCGTATTAAGCTGACTGGCATCAAAGCCGCGAGGAAACATTGCCGCCAATTCGCGATTAGAAATCGGTGCCGACGCTTCTTGCTGAATGCTTTGCAGTTGGGCCAGTAATTCCTTGCGCTTCCACTCAAATGCGGCCAAGAGCTTGACATGCGCCGGCTTGCCCCGCATTTCTACCGGCACTTCCGGGAGTTGTTCGCGCGTCAGAAATGTGGCGAAAGTTTGCGATTGCACCAACCGCTCGAGTGCCTTGTCGAGCACCGTGGGTACTTCGTCGGGCTTATCGCTGATTTGTGCCTGCGACTCCAAATAACGGGCCACAGCATCCTTACGAGCTCCCGGCGCGAGCCAATGCTGGGCGATGAGGGCCGCCAACTGTCGTGTGAGGGTCGGCAACAGTTCGTTGTCCAGCCCTTCAAAGCGCGCTAAACGCAGGGAACGAAGCCGCAGGTCGATGTGTTGCTCTACTTCCGGCTGTGGATCGCGCGCGACAGAAAGGAAAGAGGCCAGCGGTGTCGCGGCATCGCAATAGAGATAGTCGGCCAGTCGTTCGAGTTGTTCGTCGTAGGCTTCGCAACTCAAGTCGTCACCGAGTTCGACAAAGTAAACATGATCGATCGGGAAGTCGGCGCCTTCAAACATCGCCGCTCTTGTATCGGCACCGTTCTCGCCGTGCGCACCGCAGCGGGCGTAGTGTTGCAGTTCGGTCAAGAAACCGACGGTGTTGGCAATGGCTAGTTGTTTGCTAGTTGCGCACTGATTCGTGGACGAAGTTGCCACCACGCAAACTTCGAGCGGCTTGTTGCCGATCTGCTTGTTGATGTTGCGAATCGCATAGGCCAACTCGATCAACATCCCACCGCCGGTACCACCATTGCAGGAGCCAAACAGCACGACACGCGGCGTCGCTTCTTCGACGACTGTTTCGCCATCGTCCCGCAATGCTTTGGCCACCGAGCCATTCGTGAGTTTCGTCAAGCGTTGCCGGAGTTTGACCACGATCTGGCCAGCGCGGTCGACAATCGCCAATCTTCCCCAAGGACGAAAGCCACTCGTGAGGCCATCTTTGGGGACATTGTATAGCCATCGTCGCCCAATCCACGATAGTAAGTGGTCGGAATCGCCCCGATACTCGTGGGCTTGTTTCAGCGAGAGCAGTGCCGAGTCGTGATGATCGAGGCCTCCGCTGACCGCGCGCTTGACAATGGCGGGATCGGTTTCTACCAGTAGTTGCGGAAAACCTTCGGCCATGATGGCGGGATTGAAGCGTTCGTACAATCGCTGGCGGATCTTTTCCAGCGTCAAAGCGCCTGTGCCACCGACCGCAATCAAGCAGGTGGGGCGCAGGCCCGGTGATGTAGCGGGTACTGCGGGCGCTTCGAGATCGCGAATCGCTAGCCCTACTTCGATGTTTGGTGTTTCCAATACATGGGCGTTGGAGAGCTTCTGCGACGAGGCGGGCCGGGGCGCGGGGGTGGC
>JBGSHH010000810.1:0-17711 GCA_041752355.1 Pirellulaceae bacterium
TGGTTACGTCATCGTCGAAATTGGACACCAAGCCCTTCAGGCGATGGGCGAAGAAATGCACTTGGCGCGCATCACGGGCGGCAATCGCCTCGTCGACTTGCTCGATCAAGCGTGGCCATTGCTCGCGATACAAGCGAATCAAGCTACGCAGCAATTCCTGACGACTCTCCCAGCGCGCTAGTTGCGGCGCGACACGCGGTCGCGACACATGCTCGCCGCTACCGGGTTCGTCCCCTCTGGGTTCGTCGCCTCTGGGCTCGATGATCGCCAATGCTGCCGCCAGCGCCTGCAGGCGCAACGGCTTGGAGAGAAAGCCTGCGAAGCCGACATCGGCGCAGCGCTGTTGATGCTCGGCCATGGCGTGGGCGGTAAGCGCGATCAGCGGCGGCGCGGTGGCAAAGTGCGCGAACTCGCGGGCGACATCGTAGCCGCTTTGGTCAGGCAGTTCTAAATCCAACAGCACGACATCGAACGTCGCGTGCTGCAGCGCCGCGATGGCTTCCGACCCTTGTTCGACAATGTGCGCAGAGTGACCCAGCGCCGCCAACATTTCCCGCGCGACAAGTTGATTCGCGGACGTGTCCTCCACGACTAGCACATGCAACGGACGCGTGACAGCCGCGGCGAGGGCTGGCGCTACGTCCACGCGGCTGACAATTTGCAGCGGCAATTCCAGCGTGAACGTACTGCCGCGACCGACTTCGCTTGTCAAGCGCAGCTCACCTCCCAGCGCGCTCGCCAAACGCGCGGCAATACTTAGCCCCAGTCCGACACCTTCCTGTCGAGGTCGCTCGGGATGCGCGAGTTGCGAAAAGCTTTCGAACACGCGCTGCTGATCGGCTGGCGAAATGCCAATACCCGTGTCGCTCACCGCAATCGCCAGGCGGCAACGATCGGCGGTATGTTCCAGCAGCGTTGCCGACACGCGAATCTCGCCAGCATCGGTGAACTTCAGCGCGTTGTTGAGCAAGTTGATGAGAATCTGCTGGATGCGACCCGCGTCGCCGCAGAGTTGCGCAGGAATATCGGCGGCCGCCTGTTGCGCCAAACGCAAGTGTTGCTCCGCGGCGCGCGAGGCGAACATGCGCAAGGTGCGGCGCAGCAATTCGCGCGGATCCAACGGCGCGCTTTCGATCATGAGTTCGCCGCCAGCTTCCAAGTGTCCGACATCGAGCAAATCATTCACCAAGCGCAGCAGCGCTCCGGCGGCGTCATGAATCGTCTCGATGTGTCCCTCGAAGTTGTCATCTTTTTTCTCGCCGACACGGGTCGGATCTGGCAGCATGAGCAGTTCGGATAGACCAAGAATCGCGTTCAACGGCGTCCGCAACTCATGACTCATCCGCGCGAGAAAGCGCGACTTTTCAAGGCTGGCGGCTTCGGCGGCTTGCTTGGCGTGAGCGAGTTCGACGAGGGTGCGCCTCAGATCCGAAAGCGTGGCTTGAAGCTTCGCAACCGCCGGGCGAAACACCAGCAGCCCTTCGGTCAACAGCACCACCAACGTGATGCCGAGCAGCCAACGCTCTTGCATTTGCAGGCGTGCGATCGCGGCCTGGGATTCACGATCGTATTGAAAAACAATCTCGTCCATCTTGGCGAGAAAGGCATCCTCGTGCGCCAGCAGCGCTTGCGTGCCCGAGGCAATGGCGTTCGCTTCGCCTTGCTGAATCTGTTCGATCCCACGCAGCATGGCCGCATAGTGCGGCTCGAGCTGCGCGAACAGCGCTTGCACCGCCTGCGTGTTGTGCTGATGCAAGGCTAACGCCGCATCGCCACGTTGCAAGCCTTCGTGCGCTTGCCGCCAATCAGCGGCGAGTCGACCGAGCTCCGCGAGCAAGGGTTGGCGCGAAGTGTCATCGTCCGCTTGCGTTACCAGCAGCGCGGTCTTGGCGAGTTTCTGGCTGAGCATGCGCTGCCGCCCCGCGATGTTCACCACGGTCGAATTGCGTTGCTGCGCGGCGAGCGACCATTGCACGACAATCTGGCCGGCAATCGTCAGCAACGCCACCGCGCTGAGCGCGGCGATATACAGCAGGGTCAGGCGTCGCGTGCCAGCGGAAGTACGAGGGGAAGTGGGCACAGTGCAAGGCATCCATCCTACCTGAAATCTGCGTTAGCCGGCCGTCACCACGCGACCGATATTGATGCCAAGCGTATGGATCTTCTTGCGCAAACTGGTGCGCGTGATGCCCAGCAGTCGAGCGGCTTGCGCTTGGTTACCCGCGGTGTGCGCCAGGATTTCGCGCAAGACTTGCCGCTCCATCTCTTGCACTGCTTCCGCATAAATCTCGGTGGAGTCGGCGGCAATCCGCTCGCGCACCAAGCGCGGCCAATCGGTGATGAATTCCGGCTGCGACGCGGACGCTGCGCCGGTCGAGTCCGCCGAAGCCTGCTCGCGCTCGGCGCGCGTGATCTTCAGGGCGCGGCGCAAATAGTCCGAAGGGAGCACCGTGCCTTTGGTTTCGATGAGCGCCCGTCGCAAGACGGCTTGCAACTCCGCGACGTTCCCTTGCCAGGTGTAACTTTGCAACAGCCGGAGCGCATCGTGCGACACACGGACCACACCTGTGCCGAAACTCTTGTGAATGTTGGAAAAGTGATGGATAAAATGTTCGATGAGCAGCGGCAGATCCTCGCGGCGCTCGCGCAGTGGGGGGATGCGCACGACGAACGTGCTGAGCAGATAGTACAGATCGCTGCGCAGTTGTTGCCCCTTCACGAGTGCTTCCGGGTCGTGCTGCGTCGTGAAGATTAGCATCGTATCGGCCGTGAGCGTTTGCGATCCACCTACTCGTTCGTACTTGCGCTCTTTCAGCAGGCGCATCAATTTGCTCTGCGTCGCCGGCGCGATGACGGCGATCTCCTCAAGGAGCAACGTTCCACCTTGGGCTTGTTCTAATTTGCCCGGTCGCGGGCTAGTGCCCCCGGTGGCAAGTTCCTGGCCGAAGAGTTCCGCTTCCAACTGCGCCGCCGAAAAGTCGCCGCACCGCAGACGCAGAAACGGCTTTGACGAGCGTGTGCCATGTTGATAGATCGCTCGGGCGACCAGTTTCTTGCCTGTCCCTGGTTCGCCGACGAGCAGCACTGGCACATCATGCGCGGCAATGCGGCCGATCGCTTTGTAAACTTCTTGCATGGCGGCGCAACGTCCCACCAGTCGATCCGCTTCTGGACTGCTGGCGGTCGCGTGCTCGGCGATCTCGACAGGCACCAACATCAACTGTCGACTTTGAATCGCTTGATGCACTTGCTCGCGCAGTTTGTCGAGATCGATCGGCTTGGTGAGAAAATCGAACGCCCCCAACTTCGTCGCCTCAATGGCTGTGTCACTCGTGCCGCGGGCGGTGATCCAAATTACCGGCAAGCGAGAATCGAATTGCCGAATCTGCTCGAAGACCTCAATACCGCTACCGTCTGGCAGGTAATGATCGAGTACCACCACATCTGGTCGCCGCTCGCGCAGAATCTCGACGCCGGCCGCGGCGGTCTCGGCCGAAAGGACATCGATCTGATCGGTCGCAAACAGATCGCGCGCAATGACACTCACGCTGGGATCGTCATCGATCACCAGCAATCGCTGACGACGGCGGGCTTTGGAGATATCGTTCACAGCCGGTTAGGGAAAGTGGCCTGATGCTAGTTGGCTGACCACTTCCTAGGCAAGTTATGTGCCGGATGCGTCGCGGCCGGTCGCTATAGGTTGCAAGCTCTTATATAGCAAACACTTGCGAAGAACCAGCATTCCCTCGAACTAGGGAGGCTGAGCATAAAGTTGCCCGATTGCTATGCGACGCGTGCTTATGATTTGGGCGAATGCTTTTTGACGAATGCGACCCGTGACCTCTGAAGACGGTTTCCCTAGCGCGCCGGTCCACTGCCATCTTCCATTTTCTCGATGTACCGGCGCAAACGCTCCAACTCGTCGGTCACGTCTTTGAGTTTGAGCATGTTCTCGACGCGCTTCACTAGCTCGACTTTCTGGACTGGTTTGGAGAGAAAGTCGTCGGTACCGGCGGCGACGGCGCGTTCAATGTCGCCCAGTTCGTTGAGCGCGGTGACCATCAAGATCATGATCCGCCGCGTGGCGGCGTCTTCCTTGAGCTTCTTGCAGACTTCAAAGCCGCTCAGCTTGGGCATCATGATATCGAGCAAGATCAAATCAGGTTGATACGACTTCACTTTGGCGAGCGTATCGAGGCCATCGATGGCGATATCGATATCGCAATCAACCCCCGCCAAGTACGCTTCCAAGAGTTCGCGATTGGCCTGATTATCGTCGGCAATGAGGATTTTGTTTGGCATGGCACGAACCGCTCTTGTAAAGAAGCTACTTCGGTCGATTTCCCTCGTTTATTACACCGTTTCCAACGCCGCGGCTGGCACGGGAAACTGTTGACACATCTCGCTCACTTCGCTGCGAATACGAGCGTGGACTTTGGCATCGTCGGCGTGTTGCAGCGATTCGAGGATCCAACCGCCAATGCGCCGCATCTCGCCGGTGCCCATGCCACGCGTGGTGAGGGCCGGGGTGCCGATACGAACGCCGCTGGGGTCCATCGGTTTGCGCGTATCAAACGGAATCATGTTCTTGTTGACGGTGATACCGCACTCGCCGAGGACTTTTTCCGCCGTCGAGCCGCCAATCCCCAGGCCAGTGACATTCACTAGCATGAGATGGTTTTCCGTGCCGCCACTGACCAGCGACAAGCCGCCCGCCATGAGCACATCGGCCAAGGTCTTGGCGTTGTCGATGATGTTCTGGGCATAAATCTTGAACTCCGGCTGCATCGCTTCTTGAAAACAAACCGCCTTGCCAGCGACCACATGCATCAAGGGGCCACCTTGCGTGCCGGGGAAGACGCTGCGATTGACTTCCGTGCCGTATTGCTCTTTGCAGAGCACCAAACCCGAACGCGGACCGCGCAATGTCTTGTGCGTCGTCGTCGTGACAAAGTCCGCCACCGGCACCGGATTGTGATGCAAGCCTGCAGCGACCAGGCCGGCATAGTGGGCCATATCGACGAACAGCTTCGCGCCAACTTCGCGCGCGATCTCGGCAAACTTATCGTGCGGGATTTCGCGTGGATAGGCACTAGCACCGGCGACGATCAGCTTGGGTTTGTTCTCGCGCGCTAGCTTGGCCACTTGATCGAAGTCGATGCGGTTGGTGTCTTTGGTCACGCCATAGCTGAGGAAGTGATAGAGCCGCCCCGAGATGTTGAGCTTCATGCCATGCGTGAGATGCCCGCCATGCGCCAAATCGAGCCCCAGCACCGTATCGCCCGGTTGCAGCACACTCAGATACACCGCCATGTTCGCTTGCGAGCCAGCATGCGGCTGCACGTTCGCGAACTCCGCGCCGAACAGCTTCTTGGCACGATCACGGGCCAGGTCTTCAATCACATCGACATACTCGCAACCGCCATAGTAGCGCTTGCCGGGATAGCCTTCGGCGTACTTGTTGGTCAGCACGCTCCCCACGGCCTGCATCACGGCGGGGCTGGTGTAGTTCTCGCTGGCGATCATTTCCAGGCCATCGTGCTGCCGAACCATTTCGGACTTGATGGCGGACCAAACGTCGGGATCTTGTTCTGCGAGGAAATTCATCGGGCGATCTACCTAACAAGGACTAGAATGTACGTCGGGACGAAAGGGTGATTCTACCCTCGGCCCCTCGCGATTACACGGGGGGAGGCGACTGGCCAGCGTGGCTGAACTCCGACACCACGTTGAACTCTCGGTCGTTTCCGCGTATCACAAGCGTATTACCGAGCCCAACCCCTTGGAGTGTTATGTCCCCCGCGTATCCACGGGGGCCAAGTCAAAGGATTCAAACATGAGTGCTGATGCCAAACTTACGGAATTCCTCGCCAAGCACAGTTTACAAATGCCACCGGCACCTAAAGCGATGGGCGTCTATAAGCCGATCGTGATCGTCGGCAATTTGGCCTATGCCTCAGGACACGGTCCGCTGCAGGCCGATGGCAAACTGATGGTGGGTCGGGTGGGGTCGGAGGTCGATCAAGAAGCTGGCTATCTGGCCGCGCGACAGACCGGCCTGGCATTGCTCGCTTCGCTGCAAGCGGCACTAGGCAGCTTGGACAAGGTCAAGCGGGTGATCAAGACGCTGGGCATGGTCAACAGTACCGCCGAGTTCAAAGAGCATCCCAAAGTCATCAATGGTTGCAGCGAATTGTTCGCTGAAATCTGGGGCGCGGATCATGGCGTCGGCGCGCGCAGCGCTGTGGGCATGGGAAGCTTGCCAGGGAATATTTCGGTCGAGATCGAAGTGATTTTTGAACTGGCTTAGTACCCAATGACCATGGCCGATCCTCACGGCGACAAACTGTTTGTGAATCTGGGCGCATCGCAAACACGCAAGCGCGTGAAAGGCTTTGGCCATGGCGTGCGCAAAGTGCAAACCGCCGGCCGCCATCAAAGCGTCATCATTCATACCGCCACCGGCCAACACCTGCGCGAACTGGAAGCGCTGTTTGCGGATGTCGGTTGCGCCAACCAGGCGACGGAACTGCACGAACCGATCGAATGCTTGCGCAATCTCGGCCCCGCCAGCGCCGCTTGGTTGCGCGATGTCGGCATCGGCACCATCCACGAACTCCGCCGCGTTGGCCCGCTGCTGGCTTATCTTCGCGTGCGGGAAAGCCAACCCAAGGCAAGCTTGAACTTGCTTTGGGCGCTGGTGGCCGGACTGAAGGATTTGGATTGGCGCGAGTTGACGGAGGAAGAGAAGGAGAGATGGCGGAGGGAGTTGCCAGATGATTGACTTGTGTGACGAGTGGCTCAATCGCTTTGGGCATGCGGCGTAGATTACATCCTCCCCACACGCTTATTCTCCGTATCCAGCGTCAACGTGGTGTGAAAGTCATAGTCTGACGCGAAGTATTGAAAGAAGAGACCAACGTCCGCATAGGGAAGCGTGACATCGATCGTCACTTCGTCGGTGTCCTCGCGGAGTTGCTGGGGCGTGATCGTGACCACCGCGGAGTTGGCACCGACCGAAGCCAAGATCGTATTGGCGCGAGCGCGAGCTTCTTCGGCGGTCGCGCCGGGAACGATCGCCGCGCGGCCGGCTTCCAAGGCGGCCTGATCGACGGCGTCGCGGAATTGCACAAACCGCCACGATTCGAAAAAGAAAAAAATCACCACGACAAAGATCGGAAAGACCATCGCGAACTCAATGGCGGTGGCTCCCCGCTGCTTGTTACGCTGAGGTGGCTGGGCTCGTCGGCTCATTCGGTCACCAGTACGGGAATGGAGTTGGCGATGAAGCGGAAGCTCTCTTGCAGTTGGGCCGCGTTGTTTGCGTGCAGGCTGTAGCCTTTGCCGGCGGCTTGCGCGACGCTATCCATCGTTTGCCGCGCAGCCGCTTCAGCGCCAAACGTGACGCTATGAATCACTATGCCATGCTGCGCGTAAAGCGTTTGGGCGAGCGCCACAGGATCATCGCCTTGATTGAAGATCCCGTCGCTGAACAAGATAACGATCGGTTGCGCTGTGCGCGGACGCGCGGCAGGGGACGTGGTCAGCAACACCTCCGCCGCGCTCAAACCCGCGGCGATATCGGTAGCACCAATGACTGGCTTTTGGCCGATGGCGTCAACTGCCGCCGTGACCTGCGAGAAGTTCGTGGTCAAATCGCTATCTTGGGACACGGTAACCGACGCGTAGCGACCAAATTGATAATCGCCAGCGAACGTCACCAGGCCGACCTTGGCGGAGACGTCGCGCTGTTGGAGAATGGTCAGTAGTTCATCGACCGCAGCCGATAGCACACCCCAGCGACTTGCCGTCATGTCCGGCGCGCTGAAGTAATTCTCGACCAAAGGTCGATCGCGGCGGCTCTCGGGATAGGAGAACCGTTGATCGCTCAGATCCCAACCCATCGAACCAGAACGATCGAGTACCAGGCAGATATCGAAATCGAGCCGCATCGCGACGGCAGGCAACTGCGTGGCATAGTCGCTCTGTCCGATCATGCTTCCCAGCGGCAAGTCGATGGTGCCAGCTTCCGCGCTGGCCGTCTTGCGTCCTTGCACGCGTGCTGCGTTGAGCGGAGAGGCGTGGGCAGTGAAACTGTAGCGTCCAGTGATCGGCTTGGTCGCGTTGCCGAATGTGACGTCATCTGGAGAGATGGCAAAGGGCCGTCCTCCGACGCGAAAACGCGACGCCACCTCGACGGCGGCAGTTCGACCGGCACTCTCGCTTTGCGTGGCCGCGAGTTTAATGACCGCCGAGCGCGCGGCGGCGTCAGTGGCGGCTTGCAATTCGGTTCGCGAGAGTTCGATGTAGGACAACGACAGCAAGAACGCGGTCAACGACAATAGCGCGACCAGCATGAACGCGGTCAGTACGGCAATCGCGCCACGACGAGGTGGGGTTCGAGGCATAGGGTACTCCTCCTTTGTGGTGAATTACTCGCGCAGAATTGCGGCGTTGACGGTGACCATCAGCGGCGCAAGCGCGCCCCAAGCCGGCACACCCAGGCCGGAGAACTCCGCCTGGACGTCGATCTGAATCAAGTCGCCGGGTGCCAATTGTGCGAGGTTCTCAGGCGTGATCGTGACGGTGGCGCTTTCGATATCGCGAGACAGGAGGATTTGATCGATGATCGCCGCCACATCATCGGCCGACGCCGTGCGCTGGGATGCGATGCGCGTCCCTTCCGCCGTGGCGGTGACGAGCGACTTGCGAAACGAGATCATTTCCGCCAACGACAGCGTGCCGAACACGACTGTCAGCAGGATGGGCAAGACCAGCGCCATCTCGACAGCGGAGACACCCCGCCGCAGGTTGTTTGAGTTGTTACTACGCTGCATCGTTTTTGTCCGTTCTCCCGAGGAATGAATTCGCCTGGATGCTTGTTAGTGAGGTAGCGAGCCTTCATCGATCGTGATGTCGTAGCCGATGTCGATCACGAAGAGGCAATCGTTGTAGTCGAGATCGCCGCCCCCCACGATGTCTTCAAAGCCGATGAGGATGAAGCCGGGGTAATCTTCGTGAAAGTAGGCGGCCACCACGTGTTGCAGTCCGTCGCTGTTGAGTTGTTTGAAGTTTCGCAACACGGACCGTCCACCATTGGCACCATCAGACACCAGAAAGAAATCGAGTTGCTTGCCTGCGGCGACATTGCCGATCTGGACATAGTCGCCGCGCGACAGGGGACCGCCGGGAGATAAGCCGTCGGGCGGATTCTTGTAGGAAGCGTCGGGAAAAATCAATTTCCCTTGCGTGAGCGGATCGATCAATTGCGAGACGCCATCGCGTCCATGCCCTGCATCGACAATTGAAACACCGAGTTGATTGCGATACATGGCTCCTTCATGCATGAAATACACTCGAACTGGCTGATTGGTCGAGAGCGGCAAATACAATCGCGTAGGATCGAGCACGAACTGGGGTGCGATCTCAAAGCGCGACATTTCTTGCAAGTTGTTGTCGATGAACTGCTGAAACACGGGCAGAACGTTGGTCTGAAACGCTTGCGCACGAGCGTCGGAACCTGCCGCTTTGACCGCCCCAATCAAGGGCAAGTTATGGGGATTTTGATACGAAGGTGGCGTTGGTGTACCACCTCCCGAACCACCTCTCTTTTTCCCGGCCTCGGCCACTTGCGCGAACATCAGCAACAAAAGCGAGAGCATCACCACGCATCGAAACACATTACTCATGAAGTGGTCCTTGAAGATAAGAGAATGAGCCTGACCCCATCACAAAAAACCCTAGTGCGCGAGCGGACGCTGTCAACGATCCTTAATCCGCATCACCGTCAATACGCGCGATACCCGGCGCGATTCGCGCTGAAAGCCGTGTTTTCAGCCTGATTTTCTTGCAGAAAATAGCCATAAACTTTCTCAGCCGTCAGCGCGGCAGCTTGCTTCACTACGGTGAGCTGCCGATGTTTGCTTGCGTCCGACTCCGTCAGTAGAATGCGTCGATGGTCTGGTCGTTGACATCCCTCTCCCATTCCCCCTCTGAGGTTCGCGCATGTTCAAGCGCCTGCTCTTGCTCTCTGTCGCGCTCTGTCTGACTTCCACGGCAAATGCGGATTGGCCTCAATTCCGCGGAACGACAGGCTTGGGATACACCTCGGCGAAGAACCTGCCGATCGAATGGGGCGGCGCGGATAACAAAAATGTCGTTTGGTCGGTGCCGGTTAAAGGGGAAGGCCATGCGAGTCCTGTCGTCGTCGGCAAGCGAGTGATTGTGTGCAATGTCGAGTGGCCGGCGAAGTCGGCGGAGACGATGCCCAAGCACTTTGTCACCGCTTATGACCTGACTGACGGTCACGAGTTGTGGAGCACGGAGATCGAACCTGGGCCCTGGTTGCGGAACGATTTTCGGAGTGGTCCCGGTGGTGGATATGCCGCGCCGACACCTTGCGTCGTGAAGGATCATATCCATTGCGTCTTCGGGTCGGCGGTGCTGGCGATACTTGATCTCGATGGCAAAGTCGTCAAACGTAGCGAACTGACGCCGCGCACGTTCGATGTTACCGCCGGTTCGAGCCCCATGGCCTGGCAGGACAATGTCTATCTATTGTTCGGTATGTCGAAGCGCGAGGATTCGCAGGTGCAATGCCTGCAGGCCGGAACTGGCGAGTTGCGTTGGCGGCAGATGTTGCCGAACGCTGGGTTCGCGCACAGTTCGCCGATACTGATCGAAGTGAACAAGCAACCGCAAGTCGTTGTCGTGGCTTCGGGGGGTGGTGAAGCCGACGACGCCCTGCAAGCGTTGGACGCGCAGACTGGCAAGCCAATTTGGCACTGTCGCGGCGCTGGCGAAGCGTCGTCGCCTGCGTTCGCGAACAAGCTGCTTTATTTTGATAGCGGCCGCGGCAGCAAAGGTACGGTCGTCGATGTGACCGGCGCGGGAGACGTCACCGGCACGCATCTCCAATGGACGGTCGGCGCGGTGCCGGAAGCGATCGGCTCGCCGATTATTGTCGGCGAGCGCATCTATCGCTTGCACACGCCGAACATTCTCAAATGTTGGAATTTGGCGGACGGCAAGCAAGTCTTCGCGGAACGTCTCCCGAAAATCAGCAGCACCTGGGCCAGTCCCATCGCCGATTCTAGCGGACGAATCTACTTCGCCTGCGGCGGCGTCAGCTACGTGTTGCAAGCAGGTGACAAACTTGAGATTCTCGCCACCAATGATTTGGGCGACGCGAATCATGCTTCGCCAGCGGTGGCAGGCGATGACACGCTGCTATTGCTGGGACAGAAGAAGTTGTGGTGCATCGCGAATCGTCCTTGATTGGCCAGGCTTCCGTTCCCTCAGCGACTCGGCTAATCTACTCGCTGGAGGATCGTTAGTAATGTCATCACTGTTTGTGGCTTCGCATCCGTTGGTGCAACATCATTTAGCGCGACTACGCGATATCAGTTCGTCGGCAGCGGAGTTTCGTCAATTGGTCAATCGCTTGACCACGCTCCTGGCCTACGAAGCGACGCATGATCTACCCGTGGCGGACACACTCGTGAGAACGCCGCTGACCGACATGACAGGCCAGCGACTTTCGGTTCGCATCGGACTGGTGCCGATCTTGCGGGCCGGCTTGGGCATGGTCGATCCGATCCTGAATCTGTTGCCGGAGGCGGAAGTTTGGCATTTGGGGATGTATCGCGATGAAGCAACCGCGCAGCCGGTCGAATATTACAGCAAGCTGCCTCCGACCGGTCCCGTCGATGTCGCGATGGTCGTCGATCCGATGCTCGCCACCGGAGGTTCCGCCATCGCCGCACTCTCGGCACTACAACATTGGGGCGTGCCGAAACTAAAGGTCTTGTCGCTAATCGCTTCGCAGCCAGGCATCGATACGCTGGCAACCCATTTCCCGACGGCGCAGATTTATGTCTGTGCCGTCGATCCGGAACTCAATGCCCACAAGTTCATCGTTCCCGGCCTGGGCGACGCAGGCGATCGCACGTTCAATACCTTGCCGCGAGAGTAGGTCTATGTGGCGTAGGGCGTTTAGCCTGCGAATTGCTTTCCCTCAAGACTTTTACGGCACCCTGGAAGCCTACCCCACGAAAGACGCATCATGCCGCAACTCATCAGCTTGCTAGGCTTGTTCGTGATGATCTTGCTGGCGTGGCTGATGAGTTCGCACAAGTTTCGCGTTCGCTGGCGGACGATCGCGACGGGCATGCTTTTGCAGTTCGTGTTGGCGGTACTCGTATTGAAAACGTCGCCCGGACGGGCCTTCTTCCAGATTGTCGGCGACTTCTTCACCACGGTATTGGACTTTGTGAGTGAAGGATCGGAGTTTGTCTTTGGACCCAACTACGACCAATTCTTCTTCGCCTTCAAAGTGTTGCCGACGATCATCTTCGTGTCGTCGCTGATGTCGATCCTGTATCACCTGGGCCTCATGCAACGTGTGGTGGCGGTGATGGCCAAGGTGATGCAAGTCACGATGAAACTCAGCGGCGCGGAAAGCCTGGCGGCGGCGGCCAATGTGTTCGTCGGCCAGACTGAAGCCCCCTTGGTGATCAAGCCGTATATTCCCACCATGACGCGTTCCGAACTGATGGCGCTGATGGTCGGCGGTTTCTCCACGATCGCAGGCGGCGTGCTAGCCGCGTATGTCGAGATGGGGATCGATGCGGCGCATTTGTTGACGGCGTCCGTCATTTCCGCCCCCGCCGGTTTGTTGATTGCCAAGATTCTACAACCGGAAGTGGATGACCCCAAAACCATGGGAGCGGTCCATGTCGAGACGAAAATCGAAACGACCAACATCATTGAGGCAGCTGCCGCCGGTGCGACCGATGGCTTGAAGCTCGCGCTCAATGTCGCTGCGATGCTGCTGGCGTTTCTGGCGCTCTTGGCGATGGTGAATGCCGCGCTCGCTTGGAGTGGAGGACAGCTCTATAGCGTGTTGGGATGGGATTACAGCACTCCTTGGAGCCTGGCAGCGATTCTCGGTTATTGTTTCGCGCCGCTGGCCTGGGTGATGGGGATCGAATCGAAGGATTGTCTGCGTGCTGGTGAACTACTCGGACTAAAAATGGTCGCCACGGAATTTGTCGCGTATCAACAGTTAGGTGAATGGACGCAACCGGGTTCGGCAGTGCAATTGAGCGAACGCAGCGTTACGATCCTTACGTATGCGCTATGCGGCTTCTCGAATTTTGGTTCCATTGGGATCCAAATCGGCGGCATTGGGGGACTGGCGCCCGAGCGCCGCGCCGATCTCGCGCAGCTGGGTATGCGCGCCATGCTCGGCGGCACACTCGCTTGTTGTATGACCGCCTGCATCGCGGGCGTATTGATTTAGTGGGGCAGGCGGAACGAGATTTCCCAAAAAATTTTCCAAGAAGTGAGCGAGAAGTGACCAAAGGTGTCAAACGGGTGGAAAAACTAGGAGGAACGCTCTAGGTCCCTAGCATCCATCGAAGGAGTTTGACCATGCAAGTCACTGTCCCCAGCGAGCGGAATTTTCAGATCTTCAACGCCATCGAATGCCTCGGCAAATCGCGGCGAGAAGCGGCGGAACTTTTCAGCATCTCCGCGACACGTGTGCAGCAAATTGTCGCGCAAGTCCGCGATTACTTGTCCCGTTTTGGCTCGCCGGAATTGCTCTATGTTTCGCCTGCGCATGCGGAGCTGGGTTGTCTGCGGTTGAGTTACGAAAAACTTCGTTTCATGTATCGGCAAGTGATGCGGCTGTGGGACGATTCGGTCGATCAAAGCCTCGATATCGTCAAGCAAGACGCGGCGATCAAGATGGGTCTCAAGAAACCGGAGCCCAACCTCAAGTTCATCCAACAGGCGATGAAGATCTCGGTCGAGCAAACGAAACTCGCCGGGCGGATGGCCCAGGCGTATACCGAGTTGGAGAAGCATGGCTCGATTCAGCCGCCCCCTCCCGTGGAGGAGGTTGTGGAAGCGGACGACGACGCCGAACTGCCGATCTCGCCAGCCGCCACCGTGATTATGGCACCGCCGCCCGGGACGAAAATCGACACCGAACCCCCCACAGGGACCTGCACAGTCGAAGACATTCAAACCTTCGAGGCGATCATGGCCGCCCACAATCGAAATCGCGCAAGTGCCTGTCCTGAAGAGGATTACGACGCCACGCTCGCCGCCATGCAAGCCCGAAAGGAAAAACAAAAAGGCAAAAAACACCCTGCACAGCCGCGGTGAGAAAAAGGCGAAGTCGGAAGTCGGAAGTCGGGCTTGCAACCCATAGTCGGCCCGTTGCTTCATCGACGTCGCGCGAAAATCGGGCGATCCGCGCTGGTTCGACGACCAGCCCGACCCCGCTCGGCTCGCGGGGCCTACGAAGCACTTTCCGTTCTGGTGTGCTGCGCACACCCTACGACAACTGGCTGCCTGTCTCCTAGCGCGTTAGCATGGCATTTGCTTCACCTTCCCACTTCGCCGCAGGAGGTCAACGATGGAAATTCAGACTTGCGACGCGCTAACGAAAAAGAAGTGTGTGCCGTGCGAAGGTGGCGTACCCGCTGCGACGCTCGCGGAAGCGCAAGCCCAACTCGCCAATCTCCCCGGCTGGTATCTGACCAACGACAACCAACGGATTCGCAAGGATTGGGTCGTGAAAAACTTCCTGGCGGGGATGCGATTCTTTGGCGAAGTCGCCCGCGTCGCCGAAGAAGATAACCATCACCCCGACATTCATCTCTCCGGCTATCGCAATGTCTGGATCGAACTCTGGACGCATGCCATCGGCGGCCTGAGCGAGAACGATTTCATCCTCGCCGCCAAGATCGATCAACTGCCGGTGGAAGTGAAGAAGAGTTAGACAAGCGCAGAGCCTATTTCGGTTTGAATAACTTATCCAAGCCCTTTTGCAGTTCCTGTTCCAACAGGCCGCTAGCGGCGTTGCCGATCATTTGTCCCGCTAGTTGTTGCAAAGCGCGGCTATCGGGAACGGGACGGTTGATCGTGCCGGTGAGCGGTACTTTGATCGATTGCCCGCGCAGGCCCGCCAACACGCGATCCTTGGCAATCCATTCGTCGCGAATCGGCACTTCCAACACCAGATTCAGCGATTGATCGTCGAGTCCCACCGAACCACTGCTGACCACCGTGGTATCGCCAATCAACATCTGCAGCCCGCGATGATGGACGCGTCCGTCGGCCAGTTGTATGCCGACGTCCTGCTGCGGCAGCGTCACGAACTGCACCGTCTCGGGACGAAAGTTCGCATCAAATGGCTTGCGTTCCAGAATCGATCGCACCTGTTGCGCGATCATCACATATTGCGTAGCGAGCGGGCCAGGACCGACGCGAGCACCGTGTACCGAAAGCGTACTGCGTACATCGCCTTGGGTAGGATTTAAGAGCGGCAGCGTGGCCCCCTCGACATTTAACGAGAACTTCCCTTCGGCCCGCGTGGCGTCGGCCAAGAGTGGCGCGATGAACTTGAGCCACGTTTGGCACATTTCCTGCGTGATTTGCACCTGATCGACTTGGGTTCCCTTCGCGAGTTGAAACACCATCGGCTCATTGTTCAGCACGATCCGCGGCCAGGCTTTCAGCTTGCCATCGCTGATCGTCAAATCGAGCGGCGCGAAATTGATCGCGCCATCTTGCAGCGCCGCATCGAGACTACCCGCGCCAATTGGCAGTTTGTAAGCTTCCGCCATTTGCCAGGCCAATCCTGCCTGGCCGATAAGTTCCTTGGGCCACACTAGCTTTGCCGTGGATGGCGAACCAGCGGATGCGACTTGCTGATAGCTCGGCAGTGGACCGCGCAGTTGGAATTTGCGTTGATCCCTGCCACTCATCACCAATCCAGGGCCAATCGTACCACTGAGAAACTCCGCTACTTCCTGCAAGTCATAGGAAGTCTCGCCCGTCAAATCGATCACGGGAGCGGTCGTGGCAGCATCGATTTGGCAACGCGCGGTGACGCGCAACATGTCCGATTTGATATCGACCGCCGTCATACGGATACTATCGCGGGCATGATCGTAGTCGCCGGTGCCGCCGAATGTGACCGTTTGCGGTTGCTTGAATCGTGGCTTCCATTGCGCTTGTGGCGCCGACACAGGCGCAATGCCTGCGACTGGCTTGGGCAACTCGAGTTCGTAAAGCTCCACTTTATTGAACTCGTTCGTCCATTTGGCGACCGTGACGTTGTCTTGATGTGTGAACTTCACGCGTCCCACGCCTTCACCTTGCCAAACGCGCGTGGGCGCAACTTGGGGATCTTGCCCCCAGGCGAGTAGTTGGCGCAAGTCGCAACGATAGCCAATCTCGCCTGCGAGCGCCACAGCGTTGCCGCGCGGTTCGATCAGCAGCTTGTCGCCGCGAAAGGCAATCGCGCTGCCAGCGAGGATTGTCGTTTCTGAAGTGAACTGGCGCGTGCGATAGTTCCACACGCCATCGGCGGCGAAGTGCACCTCGCGCTCTTGGATGTTAAGTCCTGCGCCGCGTGCTGCCAGGTTCGTGATGTCGACTTTCGAGCTTTGCACGCGCAACTCCGCAGGCGAACTCACCAACGAAGCTTCCGCCGCGATCGTGCCGGCCGCTTGCCAATCCTGGATAGGTAGCCAACCTTGCCAGCGCGGTAGCCAACGGACGAGTTCTCCGCGCAGCGAACAACGCAGGGGCCAGGAGCTATCCAGCGCAGGCGCATCGACCGGCGAGCTAAGCGACAAGAGCGCTTGATCCTCGGCGGCAATCACGCGGAGATCGGCCGTGTTGAGTCGGGTCAACCCGCTTTCGCCGGCAATGCCATTGGCTGCCAGATCGATAGTGAGTTGCGATTCTCGCCATGGTTGTCGCCCGGGAGTTTCCAGCACGAAGTCCGCGATGTTGGCTTGACCTTGCGCTTGAAAGCCTTGCTCGCCGGCGCGTTGCCATTGGGCTTCGGCCGCGAGCTTGCCGGTCAATCGCATGTCGTCGAGCGCGAGAAAGCGGTTGGCTTCCGCTAAGAGTTGCGCCAGATCGCCTTGGGCCGTGAGTTCGCCTTGGTCGAGTCGTCCGCGCGCTTGCAATTTGAGGAAGCTGGCATCGCAAGTCAAGCGTTCGATGACGGGTCCCGTGGCCGATTGCTGCGCGGCAAGCGCAATCGCTATCGGTTGATCCCAAACAATCTCGCGGCCATTTTGCCTGGCGGAGAGTTGCGAGGACTTAAGCGTGCCGTCCCAGCGATGTTTGTTGCCTTCGGCGCGACTGACCAGTTCGAGCGACAATAGCCCTGAGGTGATCTCGGTTCCCTCGCGCACGCGCAGTGTATGGGGCAACATGGCGGCCAGTCTGGCCAAGTCGATTTCGCCGCGCAATTGATAGTCTTTGGCTTGCAGCACGGTGAGCATGGAAGGCGCGACGAGCAATTCTTGATCGACTTGTCCCGCCGCCGACAAGCTGGCAAAGTCGGAAGTCAGCACGACATTCTGCAGCTTCGCCTGACCCCCTAGCAGATCGATCTGCCCGCTGGCGGAGAGTTGCGACGAGCGCAGCACATCGTTGCCGGTGTACTGTGGCGCGGCGAAACGCAAGTCGCTGCCCGAGACGCGGGTGAGTAGTATCTGCTGTTGCGAACCATCCGCGTTGCGAGTGTACGTTACGTCGCTCGTCAATGCGCCACTGAGTTCCGCGCCGGGAAGTACGCGACGCACCAGCGGACGAAGTATCGCCAGCGGCAACTGTTGCGATTGCAGCGCGAGTGTACAACCGGGATCGTTCGCGAGCGGTTGCGCGCTAGGCGT
>JBGSHH010000811.1:0-2172 GCA_041752355.1 Pirellulaceae bacterium
CGCCGCGCCAAGCAAGATCGGTAACAGGGCCGTTGTGACCACGCAAATTGAGATACTCGCGAGCGGTCTCGGCTTCCCACACGAATAGCCCCCCAGCGCGATCACTCGTAGCCAGCAATACACCATCAGGCGAGAAGTTGACCGAATACACCCAATCAGTGTGTTTACGGATCTCTTGCACCATCTCGCCGGTTTCCGTGGAGTAAACACGCACCACGCGCAACGGTCCGCCCAGCGCGACCAGCGTGTGATTGGCGTTAATATCGGCCGCCAGGACCGCATCGAGTTCATCGCCTAACTTGGCGATTCGCTTGCCGGTCTTCACGTCATAGAGCGCGACAAAACCGGAATGCCCACCACGCCCACCACCGGCCAGCAACAGCGATCCATTGGGGCTAAACTTCAAGACGTAGGGAATGCCTTCGGGAAAGGGGAGCACGCCAAGGCAAGCTTGCGTATCGGAGTTGTAGAGCACGATCTGGCGTTGACCAGCCACCGCCACAACAGGCGCCCAGGGGCTGCTCGCTAACGCCGTCACGGCACCTGCGCGTTGCGAATAGACGACGGGTTGCCGCCACAAACCTTCCGGCATCGCGACCGGGCCAGTTGGCTTGCCCACGCCACCGCCGGAGAATTCGACCGATTTCTTCTTCTTGATAATCGCTTTGGAGCCGCTATTCTCGAGCGCTCCTTGTTCGATCCATTTCTTGAGGATGTCGAGCTTTGGCGCGGCTAGCTTATCTTGCATCGGCGGCATGAACGGTTCTTCCGCATGGCTGACGAGTGCATACAGACGCGAACTCTCCACATCGCCACCCAACACCACCTCGCCACCGCTACCACCTGCCATCGCTTTCGCGTAGGTATCCAACACCAGGCCGCCTTTGGCCATATCCGGATTGTGGCAGCTCAAGCAATGTTCGCGCAAGATCGGCCGCACGTGGTCATCGAAAGTGACCTTCGGTTGATCGCCGGCAGGCTTTTCTTGAGCTCGCGCCGACACCACACAAGACAATAGCAGCAGTGCCGCCAGGGGATATTGCAACTTCATATTCGATCGCTCGCGAACGTGACCTATCGATTGTCTCTAAGAACTCAAATGCAAATACCGCGCGGAGTCTAGTGATTGAACAAGAACTCGCGGCTATTCAGCACCGCCCACCACACATCGATCAAACCATGTTCTGGCTGGGGTGCTTCTTTCACGATGCCCATCAGTCGATTCATTTCCTCGCCGGTGGGGCGACGCGACAAGGATTGAATGTAGATCGTCTCAATGATTTGCTCAGGCGTTTTGCCATCCTTCAGCCATTTCTGCATCTGAGCGCCGCGCGTGATCTTGCCACCGATTGCATCGCCATTGAGGAGGTGCAAGGCTTGCGACAAGGTTGGCTCGGTCTTCGCTTCGCAAGCACAAACGGTATCGCGCGGAGCGCGGCCGAAAGTGGTTAAGAAGTAATTCGTGGTAGTACCGTCGGCGACTTGCACCGCGCTCGCTCCGAGCGGCAAACCGCGAAACTTCTCTTGCGTTGCGGTCAGCGAGGAGATGCAATCAAGCAGTTGTTCCGCAGGAATGCGGCGCACATTGCCGTGGGCAAAGTTACGTTCGTCCGCTTCATTCGAGGCGTTGCGAACTGTACTGCGTTGATAGGCCTGGGAGTTGCACATATCCCGAACCAATTGTTTAAAGTCGTAGTTGTATGTGACCAACTTATCGCCTAAAGCTTGGAACAGCTCGGGGTTACTCGGCGGATTGCTGACGCGAATATCGTCGACCGGTTCCACAATGCCCTTACCGAAGAAGTGCGCCCAGACGCGATTCGCCACACTGGTGGCGAAGAACGGATTGTCGGTCGAGCTGATCCACTTCGCGAGTGCTTCACGACGATCGTCACCCGGCTTGAGCTCCGGCGCGATACCACCGAGGAACTTAGGCTTCATCACTTGCTTGGTGACCGGGTGAGAGACTTCGCCGCCGCCCGAGTTAAAGACGATGATCTCGCGATAGTCTTCTGCTTCTTTGCGACCGATCTGCGAGAAGAAGGCGGCGAAACTGTAGTAGTCGTTCATCGTCCAGCGGTCGAACGGATGGTTGTTGAGTTATGTGGATCGCGAAGTGCGATCGGCGGTGCATTCGCTGAGTGCTTGTCGCGCTTTTGATGAGGATTTGTA
>JBGSHH010000812.1:0-7881 GCA_041752355.1 Pirellulaceae bacterium
ATACGATCTATAAAACGCTCGACGTGGTCCGTTGCTATACGAAGGTGCCGACCAAGAAAGAGCCTGATTACGACAAGCCGTACACGCTTCGTCGCGGGCAAACGCTGGCGGATGTCGCGGAGCTTGTGCATCGCGACTTCGCGGAGAACCTTAAATACGCGCGCGTCTGGGGAAGCAACATCCATCCCGGCTCGCAAGTGAAGGGGGACTACGTGATTCACGACAAGGATGTGGTGGAATTGCACGTCAGCTAACACATTGATTCCACAAATCAACCTATTCGACGGGAAATCATCATCATGGCTGCCAAAAAAATTCTATTCATCGTGGGTGACTACGTCGAAGACTACGAAGTCATGGTTCCGTTTCAGATGCTACTGATGGTGGGGCATGATGTAAGTGCTGTGTGCCCTGGCAAGAAGGCAGGCGACAAAGTCGCTACCGCCATTCATGATTTTGAAGGGGACCAAACCTATAGCGAAAAACGTGGGCATAACTTTGGCCTCAATGCTACGTTTGACGAGATCACGCCCGAGAGTTTCGACGCGCTCGTGATCCCTGGCGGGCGTTCGCCGGAGTATCTGCGACTCAATCCGCGCGTGATCGAGATCGTGCAGCATTTCGACAACGCCAAGAAACCCATCGCCGCCATCTGCCATGGTCCGCAACTCTTGGCGGCGGCGGGCGTGCTGCAAGGGAAGTCGTCGAGTTGTTACCCTGCCTGTATGCCGGAAGTGTTGCTGGGTGGCGGGCAGTACATTCCCAATAGCGACGGCTTCGACAACGCCCACACCGACGGTCACCTCGTCACCGCTCCCGCCTGGCCCGCCCATCCCGCCTGGATGCGGCAGTTCTTGGCAGTGCTGGGAACAAAGATCGAGGTTTGAAAGCTGAGGGCAATCGCGCGAACCCAAGCATCCGAGAGTTGGTCTTAGCAAACAGGGCAACTTATTGGTTGTGAGTAGAATCGTGAAACGAACAGAACGTGCCGCGATCGCAAAGCAAACCGTGGAAATCACCGAGTGTGGTGAATACAGATCGGCAAGTGGCGAAACCGTCGATATCAGGGAGCATGTGCGGACCTGCCTTAACGGGACGCAATTGCTAAGTCCCGATGAACTAGCGGGCATCTTGCACCAAGTGCAGGCGTCGCCCGCGATCGGTGAAGCGACGTCGCTGGAACTTGTGAACGAAACGACACTCGCGGGCATCAAACGGCTATTGTCCGCGAATGCCAGTTCCGTGGCAGCACTTAACTTCGCATCGGCGAAGAACCCCGGAGGTGGGTTTCTGGGTGGTAGTCAAGCGCAAGAGGAATCGCTCGCGCGGAGTTCGGCGTTGTATGCCTCATTGATGACAGCCTGGGACTATTACGAACAACATCGATCTTCGCCATCACTCCTTTATTCCGATGCGATGATCCTCTCCCCTCAATGTCCAGTCTTTCGCGACGACGATGGTGCACTGTTAGACAAGCCACAATTAGTCACCTTCATCACTAGCGCAGCGCCCAACGCAGGTGCCGCAGCCGATAATCGTCCTGAAGAGTTGGCGCTGATTCCGGAAACGTTTCGACGACGCTCCGAGTTTGTGTTTGCGTTGGCCGCAGCGCACGGTTATCGCAATTTGGTGCTGGGAGCCTGGGGCTGTGGCGTTTTTCGCAATGATCCTCGCTTGGTCGCAACCACTTTCGTAGATCATTTGCGCTCGCCTGCCTGGCGGGGACGATTTGAACGCGTGTTGTTTTCCGTGCTGGATTCGTCGCCGGAGCAAGCGACCTATAAGGCATTTGAGGATGCTTTAGAAGTCGGCGCCTAATCACTCATTCGTCGCCACCCGCGCTGCTTCTTGATCCGCCAACTCCACGCGCTTCAACCAGCCATCGAACACGAACGTGCCAAAGGGCAAGAGCGAAGCGACGAAAGCGGCGAGCCAAAACTTCACCGACCACCAAGGGCGGCGGATCGTGACTTCGGCGACCAGCACGAAAAACAAAACGAACAAGCCGCCATGCAGCGAACCGACGATCCGCACCACCTCCGGCAAATCCGCGAAGTACTTCAGCGGCATGGCGATGCCGAGTAGGATCAGATACGAAAGTCCTTCTAAAAAACCAACGAGTCGCAAACGGCGCAGAGGCGAGCTAATCATGACGGCGGGAAGGTGCGAGGCGGGAAGCAGGTAAACTTCCAGCATAACACGAACCGTGCACGGGCGTTATCCATATCCTCTGGGATGGGAAACGCCAGCAACTCCGGCAGATTCGCTGTCTGCTGAGGCTGTTTTGGCAATTGTCAGCAATTTCTTGATAAAGCGTAACGCTCGTGGGCGAACGATTAATGCGTGACGGGGAGCTCGTCCGAAGTCCCAGATACAACGTGCTATCAAGGACCCCCACTATGCCTCGTCGCCCGCTCCGTGTTTCCCTCACTCTGCTTGGCACTTTAGCCTGGCTGAGTCAGGGCGCGATTGCCTTGGCTCAAGATGTCTTGGTTCCAAACCCACCGACAGCGGAGAGCGACTTCTTCATTCCCAATGGCGAAGCAGGTGACGAGGAAGAAGGCATCGAACTCGAAACCGATCGCGATTCATTCACACCGGCAACGACCGTGGTGGGTTACCGGCGGACGATTGTTGAATCAGCCTATTCTTTCGTCGACAATCGCAACGTGCCGGAGACACATAGCTATCCCGAGTTGATCGCCCGTTATGGAATGAGCGATGCCGTAGAATTACGAGTGGGTTGGAATTACGAAGTCGGAGGCGCAGGGAGTCCCGTATCCGGAAACGTTCCCGATGACTTCGAACAGGGTGCGGGACTGGAGCGCGAGTCGCGCATGCTGTACGGCACCAAGGTGTGGCTCACACAGCAAGATCATTGGGTGCCGCAGAGCGCCTTCATCGCACAAGGCTTCACGCCTACCTCCGGCGAGGAAACTGATACCGAGCTTTCGTTGGATTACGCCTGGGGTTACACGTTGTCCAATGAATGGGTATGGGATACGGCGATTCGCTACAGCACCAGTAGTCAAGAAGAGGACAGCTTCAACGTATGGGCGCCGTCATCCGTGCTAAAGATTCCCATTAGCGAGCGTTGGAAAGGACACGTGGAGTACTTCGGCATCTTCAGCCAAGGGCGGGCGACGGAATCGGTGCAGCACTTTGTCAGCCCAGGACTCCACTATCTCATCAATCCAGATTTGGAAATCGGTTTCCGGGTGGGCTGGGGCCTGAATGAGCAATCGCCGAATTTCTTCGCGAACATTGGTGGCGGCGTGCGGTTCTAATTCGCTGAGTCCCAAATCCGGCATGATCGCTTCAACCGTACCAGGCTGCTTTTGCATCGCTCAGCTGCGATAAAAATCCTGCCTGTCGCCTTTCGACGCGGCTTCGTCGCGGGCTACGTTTTTCGAGGTGTTACTACCGCTCGAATAACGTTTTTCCCACTCGCCGGCGCCGGAGTTCGGATTCATGTCGACCGCCATTTGCTGCAAATATGAGTACCGTTGCACCTGCTGCTTTCAGGCGCTCTATGCCATGACCGATGAAGCAGGCAGCGAGAAGCC
Source organism: Pirellulaceae bacterium (assembly GCA_041752355.1). Lineage (GTDB taxonomy): Bacteria > Planctomycetota > Planctomycetia > Pirellulales > Pirellulaceae > JAEZGD01. The sequence goes on from JBGSHH010000812.1 coordinate 3,567, forward strand.
TTGCAGATACTGCGGCACGATATTGCTGCTTCCCGACGCCTCTCCCGATCGGATCGCCCGCGCGGAGAACGTACCCGACGAGGAACTTATTGTTCCTGAGACGCCAATCATGCTGCGCGATTCGCAGATGACCGACGAGCAAATGCGGCAGGAAGTCAAACGGCAGATGTACGTCGCGCCTGGCGACATGATTTGCCTGTCGAGCATCGCGTCCTCGCGCGTTAAGCGATTCTTTGGCTACCTGATCGACTCGTTTTTCACAGGTGTAGCGGCGGTCGTGGGCGCGTTGCTGATGATCACGTTGATGACCAACGGTTTCATCGATAAACGCGCATTCGAGTCGCAGGAATTCAACTTGGATATGTTCAACGCTTACGCCGCCGTGTACTTTCCAGTGCTGGCGTTCTTGTTGTTTCAATGGAACATGATCGCGACGCACGGCAAATCCGTTGGCAAGTTCTGCCTGGGGATGCGAATTGTGACCGATGGCGGACGGCGTCCGGGTTTCATTCGGGGCGTGGTGTTGCGCAGTTGGGCGACATCGGTGCTCAATATGATTCCGCTGTTCGGTTTTGCTGATGCGGTCTGCATCTTTGGCGAAACGCATCGCTGCATCCATGACTTCATCGCTGGCACGTATGTGGTGGATGATTGATTGCTCAAAATCTTCGGCGCATGTGTTGACGGTAGGAAGCATCTTGCGATAAACGGTCAAGGCCGCGCTATCCTCTCTCGTTTGCGGACCGATTTGCGACGCTCTCCAGCTAAGTTCAGGCGTTTCATCAGGAACTGCCCAGCGTAGCTAAAGGACCTTGTCGTGTCGCGCGTCGCCCATACGGACGGAGCGCTTGGCCGGACTGGGTGCTGGACTTTTCCGCCCGTGGTTGGCGGATTCCTTTACGCCTGGAGGTATCTGGCGAGGAGTCGGCGAAAGAGTGGCGGCGCTGGTTCGGCGACCGGTTAGGCTGCCAAAATTTTCATTCGCAGACCTCGGTAAAGCATGCTCGTGCGCTATCGGATACAGGCCGAGATCAAGTGAATCCGGCGATGAAATTGTTGCGTGACAATCGCCGAACGCTGGATTATGATTCTTCCTTTAAGCCTAGCCGGCGATGATTGTGAGCGTCGGTTCTTCGATCTCCATTTGTTGAAAGGCGGTTTATGCGAAGGGCGTCATTTTCCTATGCTTTCGCCGCGCTTCTGTTGGCGACGGCAAGCGGTTGCGTGCGTGAATCGAGCGATGGTTCATCGCACGCTTTCAGCTATCAATTTTGGTTACCGCTGATCATCATGTTGGGCGGCATTGTGGCCATGCCAGCGGGTTGGTTCTTGCGTAGCGTATCGGGACGCTTGGGTTTTGGTCTGCTTATCTTGGGGCCGATTGGCGCGCTCGGTTTCGCTCCTTCGCTGTTTCTCGAAAGCACCAAAGTTGACCAAGACGCCTTCACCGTGCGCTCCGGCATCTGGGGCATGACTGCCTGTCATTGCGTAAAATATGACGACGTGCGACAAGTTCGTATTGTTGCCGAGCAGGTTCGCGGTCGGCGAGGTTCCAAACGGACGAACTATTATTTGGTCTGCGAACGCAAGGATGGTGGGACCGACAAAGTCGGCATTAACAATGATGTGACGGAGTCGGCCGCGCCGCACATCTTGCAGCAGATGACCGACCACAACGTCCCGATCGTGAATGAAACCGGAATCTAACGCGCAAAAAGCCGACGTACCGCACCTGCTCATTTGGAGCGTTGTGGACTATAAAAGTGTGTCAGTTCTCCCTTGCTAAGACTCACTTACAGGACCACCCATGGAAATCGTCGATTTACTCCTCCGCTGGATGCATATCCTCTCTGCCATCGCGCTCATGGGGGGGACGATTTTCATGCGGTTCGGCCTCCATCCCGCATTGAGTGCCATTTCCGCCGAGAACCAAAAGGCGATCAAAGCGGCGGTGCGCGGGCATTGGGCCAAATGGGTGATGGCGACCTCGGGCTTTTTGCTCCTCAGCGGTATTGTCAATATCGTGCGGTTCACGCAACTGAAAGTTGTCGATCCGATGCCCTATCATGCCATCGTCACGGTCAAATTGCTGTTGGCGCTGGTGATTTTCTTCATCGCCAGTGTGCTGGTGGGGCGGAGCAAGAACGCTGACAAATTCCGGGAGAAAGCGGTTTTCTGGATGAACTTGAATCTGGTGCTGGCGGTGGTGGTGGTCTGCATGGGCGGCTTTTTGCGGTCGTTGCATCATCCGCCGAAAGCGGGCGATGCGACGGAAAAACCGGCAGCATCGGCCCCGGCGGAACCGAAAATCTCTTCCGCCGCGTAAAATGCTTTCCTTCCGCGCGCGTCCTGAATATCCTGTGAATAGGCACGGCGACCGTTCGTGCCGCTGGCAGCGCCCCCTTTTTTCGCTGCGGTGGATGGATATGAATGATCGTGCTCGGGCCATCGCCATTTTGAAGCAAGCGCGCGAGATCCTCGCGCAGCGACTCACGGAGCGCGTGCTCGATTGCGCTGAAGAGATTCTCGACGACGCCCGCGGCGACTCGTATATGGGCGAGATTGAATCGCTCTACGAGCAAGTCGGTACGCCGCTGGCTCATGTGAATCAAATCATCAGCGCGCTGCCTGCGGAAGAGATCGACGCCAAGACGCCGGAAACACACGCTCAGCACAGTGCGGCGCATTCCTACGCGGAGATCATTCCGCCTGCCTGGCCCGATGTTCCCGCCTTGCCTGCTCCACGCGGCGCCACGGCCGTGGAATCGCTCGATACGGTCGCCGAAGAACCAGCGACCGAGATTAGCTTTCAGACGTTCGCGGTCCGCATGCAGTCGGGCGATGTCGAAGGAGCCGGCCATGCCCTGGCGTATTTGTTCGATATCAACACCGACCGCGCCATGCAATGCGCACAGCATTTCTATCAACAGATGCAAGCCGATCCCGAGTTCCTGGTGCGCGCTATGCAACTGCGGCGCGAACTGGCCAGCGGTGGTTACAACGGCGCGCTGATGCTCCTCTACCAATGCTTCGGTCTCTCAGGCATCGAATCGATCGGCGTCTTTCAAGTGCTCAAGACGCGCCTGCAGATGGGAAACTCGTAAACTCGCGAAGATGAACGGGGCATTCCCGAGGCGTGCCTCCCTACGACAACGACACCTCGAGCGCTTCGTCCGTTCGCGTGTCCAAAAGCAGGATCGCTTCGGTGTTGTCATCGAGCTTCGCGAGCTGCTTTCCTTGGCGGTTCCAAACGGCAGAACCCCCAACGCACACAAAATTGTCGGCGGGGCCAATGCTGTTAACCATCAACACCAATTGAGAATATTCGCGGGCGATATGCGCGAGTCGCTCATTGGCCGCAGCGACGCCAGTAGCAGACTTCGCGACGCTGGAGATATAGATATTTGCTCCATTCCGCGCCGCTTGCGCTGCATGTTCCGGCACGGAAAGTTCGTAACAAATCGCTAGGGCCGTATTGTTGTCGCCAATTAAACCAACGAACCGTTCTCCGGGCACAAAGAATGGCTCCTCGTCGCGATGAAGATAAGCTTTGGAGTACGTTCGTCGTGGCAGCTTGGATTGAAAGATCATCAGACTGATACACACGCCCGCGTTATGGCGCGTCGGCAGGCCCACCGCAATCGTAATCGCATGTTCGTCGCTGAGCCGCTGAAAAATCGCCAGCCGCTCGTCGTGTTCATCGGTGGCCAGGGCTGCGGCGAGGCTTGGCTCGTAGCCCGTCAAAGAGAGTTCCGGAAAAATCACCATCTGCGAGTCATTGGCAATCGCCTGTCGCACGATACTCTCATGTCTTTGGATATTGCACGGGATATCGCCAGGGATGGGGCGCGTTTGCGCGAGGCCGATCTTCATGGGAGGTTAGGTTGGAATGGTCCAGAGGAGTTGAACTTCGTTAGGTAGTGCCGGGTACGCCCGTGGATTTATGGCGGTCAGCTTGCAACCTTGCCGTGCGTATTGTGATGGACGATTTCAACGGCATTTGTCACAGCAGAAACGAACAAGTGCTGAAGTCGCGGTAGAATCAATGCGAGCCAGCGAATGTGTAACATACAAGCCGAATTGTTGCGCGTCACCAACGTAAATCGTGATTCCCCAGGGCAATTCCCCATGCATTTACCGGAGCGATGGGCGACCACGCTAGTGAATTGCAGCGAAGAAGGGCAATCATTGCGTCGATCTTGCATTTCCCATCTATCTTTACACCGGGTGGATGCCAAAAATAGAAAGGGTGAGAGGCAACTCGCGTGCTCGCCCGGAACAAGGCGGATGGCAGCAATGACCTGGCCGTGGTTTG
>JBGSHH010000813.1:0-2700 GCA_041752355.1 Pirellulaceae bacterium
GCGCTGAGTACGGACCATCCCAACGGCGGCTCGTTTATGAGCTATCCGGAGATCATCAAGTTGCTCATGGACCGCGAGCATCGCCGCGACGTGCTTAAGACTTGCCATGCGTCCGTACTTGGCAATTCGGTGATCAAGGACCTCGATCGCGAATACTCTCTGAATGAAATCTGCATCATCACCCGGGCCGCTCCTGCCAAGATGCTTGGCCTGAAGAACAAAGGGCATCTGGGCCCAGGTGCCGACGCCGACATCACACTTTACGAACCGCACGAAGACAAGCAACGCATGTTCTCGCTGCCGCGTTATGTCATCAAGGCCGGCACGATCATTGTCGAAGATGGCGAGATTCGCGAACCTGTCGAGGGAAAGACGCTCTTCGTCGCTCCCCCGTACGATCCTTCCATTGAAGTCGAACTCGCCGATTGGTTCGAGCGCTATTACAGCGTTCGCTTCCGCAACTATCCCGTCTCGGCGGACTATGTGAAGCACGCGGAGGAGGTGGAGGTTGTTTGATATAATGACGAAGGTGAATCTCAAGACGCCGCCCCAGTGCGCGCCGCAACTTACCCTAGTTGACGACCAAGCTCCCACGGACGCCGCGAAAGTTTAAGCATGAGCCTGCATCAAGCATTTACCTCCGCGCTCCCCTACCACGATTTCCTCGCCCAGTACGGCAGCGACGAACATCGTCGCCGCTGGGCGGACTTTCATGCGCGCCTGTCGTTGAACGAGGCGCAACGTGCTTTGCTGGCATCGTTCACGCGTGAGATGCATGTGCTGGTGATGGCCGGAGCGTGGTGTGGAGATTGCGTGCAGCAATGCCCGATCTTTGAACACTTCTCCGCGGCGGCGCCTGCCATCAAGATTCGCTACCTCGATCGCGATGCCGACTTGGCCGTGAAGACTAATCTGTCGATCATGGGAGGCGCGCGTGTTCCGATGTTGGTTTTCTTCAGCGAAGAAGGAAACGAAGCGGCTCGGTTTGGCGATCGCACGATTTCCAAATATCGCCAGCTTGCCAAGGATCAGATCGGGGCTAGTTGCCCCACAGGCTTGGTCGCGCCGCCAGCGGAGTTGATTGCGGCGGTGACGCAAGATTGGCTCGACATTTTTGAACGCGTTCACCTGATGCTCCGTCTCTCGCCGCGCCTCCGTGAGAAGCATGGCGACTAGGTTCCAACCATTCCCCACTCTTCACTCTCCCCCATGCCTGACTTTCCTGGTTCTTTTCCCCACACACGGATGCGGCGCAATCGTCGTACCGAGTGGTCGCGCCGCTTGGTCGCTGAAAACGTGCTGTCGGTGAACAACTTTATTTGGCCCGTGTTCGTACACGATGGCCACAACACGCGCACGCCCATCGCTTCGATGCCAGGCGTCGAGCGACTTACGATCGACTTGCTCGTGACGGCAGTTGGGGAAGCCAAGGCGCTGGGCATACCTGCCGTGGCGATTTTTCCCGCGACCGATCCGAGCAAGAAGACTCCGGAGGCGGAGGAGTCTTTCAACCCCGATAATCTTGTGTGCCGCGCCGTGCGGGCTGTGAAAGCCGCTCATCCCGAGATCGGCCTCATTTGCGATGTCGCCCTCGACCCCTACACCAGTCACGGACAAGACGGTCTCGTGCGTGATGGTTACGTGGTGAACGATGAGACACTCGCGGTCCTTGGCAAGCAAGCCATCGTGCAAGCCGCCGCCGGCTGCGACGTGATCGCCCCCAGCGACATGATGGATGGCCGAATTGGCGCGGTGCGGCGAGCGCTTGATGAAGCAGGCTATCAACATGTGCAGATCCTAGCGTATGCGGCCAAGTATGCGTCAGCATTCTATGGACCGTTTCGTGACGCGGTCGGTTCTTCGACGAATCTCGGCCAGGGCGACAAGCGAACCTATCAGATGGACCCGGCCAACAGCGATGAGGCCTTGCGTGAGGTCGCGCTCGATTTGGCCGAAGGGGCCGACATGGTGATGGTCAAGCCTGGCATGCCCTATCTCGATATCGTGCGGCGCGTGAAGGACACCTTCTCGGCGCCAACGTACGCCTACCAAGTCAGCGGCGAATACGCCATGCTTTGCGCGGCTGCCGAACGCGGTTGGCTTGACCGCAAGAAAGTCGTGCTGGAGAGCTTGCTCGCTTTTCGAAGGGCGGGAGCCGATGGCGTGCTGACGTATTTCGCGGTGGAAGCGGCGCGCTGGCTGAAGTCCTAAAGGCCACAGCGAGCCGGTCACTAAGCCGCCGCCGCTGGCACATTGGCGACTCTCCGCCTATGATAGTAGGAGCGAGAGTTGAATACGTCGCACCTACTAGCCTGGATCATGATGACGCACTCGGTTTCGGAATTGCTCGACACGTTTGACCTCTTCGATGACTGGGAGGACCGCTATAAGTACATCATCGAATTAGGCGATGAAGTTCCCCCTCTTGCGAACGAGCACAAGACGGAAGTCAATCGCGTGCAAGGGTGCCAAAGCAATGTCTGGTTGATCGCGGAAGTGAACCCAGGCGATCCCACGACGATCGATTTTTATGCCGATAGCGATTCCCAAATCGTTCGCGGGCTCATCGCCATTTTGCTGGCCGCCTATTCGCATCGTACGCCGACGGACATTGTCGATTTCGACATCAAGGAGCTTTTCGAGAAGATCGGCCTCTCGCAGCACCTCAGCCGCTCGCGCAGCAATGGCTTCTTCTCCATG
>JBGSHH010000814.1:0-7170 GCA_041752355.1 Pirellulaceae bacterium
TCGCACCGTCATATTCTTAAGCGTATTGATTGTGTTGGCGCCGATTTCGGTTGCGATGGCGGAAGACTCCGCGAATCCGTGGCCACAGATTCTTGGTCCGCAGCGCAATGGTCGCTCGCTGGAAACGGGCCTCATCGATAAGCTGCCTGCGGAGGGACTTAAGGCGAAGTGGCGCGTGCCAGGCGGCGTGGGCATGTCCGCCATCGTCGTTAGTCGTGGCAAGGCTTTGACCATGGTGCAGCGCGAGGGCAAGCAGCAACTCATTGCATTGGATGCAACCACGGGCGAAGCACTCTGGCAAGCGCCGCTGGCACCCGCCTATGAGAACGCGATGGGAAATGGCACGCGCGCCACCCCCACAATCGCTGGCGAACTGGTCTTCACCTTCACCGGTGAAGGAATACTCACAGCATCCAAATTCAGCGATGGCACGGCGGTTTGGTCACACAATTGCGTCAAAGAACTCAAAGGCGAAATCGCCGAATATGGCATGGCTTGCTCGCCACTGGTGGTTGGCGATTTGGTGATCGTTACCGTCGGCGCGCCCAACGCTTGCGTCGTCGCCTATCAAACAACCACCGGTAAACAGGTGTGGACCGCAGGCAACGATGCCGCTGGTTATTCGTCGCCGGCGCTGTTGGAATTCCCAGCATATCCAGGTCATCCTCAACTGGTTGCCTTTACCGGCGGATCGCTGCTGGGACTTCATCCCCAGACAGGCGCTTCGCTCTGGAGCTATCCCTACGAAACCAACTACGAATGCAACATCGCCACGCCATTAGCGATCAAAAACGACATCTTCATTTCCGCGGGTGAAAATCACGGCAGTGCCCTCTTGGCACTTAAAGCCACAGGCGACAAGTTCGCAGTGAAGGAAGTCTGGACTTCACAAGGTGTAAAGAGTGTGCTTCGCAACGAGTGGCAAACTTCGATCCTGCTCGATGGCCATCTCTATGGTATGGACAACGTGGGCGGTGCCGGACCGATCACGCATCTCACGTGCATCGATGCCGCCACAGGCGAACGAAAATGGCAGCAAGCACGTTTCGGCAAAGGAAATCTGATCGAAGCTGAAGGGAAACTCTTCATCTCGACAATGAAGGGAGAAATAGTCCTCGTGAAAGCCAATCCCCAGGCGTACCAAGAACTCGGTCGCAGCGAACTGCTCGGCAGTACTCGTCAGGCACCTGCTTTAGCAAACGGACTGCTTTATTTGCGCGACGACAAGGAGATCGTCTGCGTGGATGTACGCCGAAAGTGATTTTCGTTTGACAAAATCGCAAATCGGAAATTTCTTACATCCTGCATTGTGGTCGGAAATCGCGCCTTTAACCCTGCTCGTGAGGGGGTTTTCTAATGGCATCTTCACAATAGAGCTTATAATACAGCGCAAAAATGGTTTTTTCGGAAAAATCGTGACAATCGTGTCGCAATCTGCGCAATTTCTATCTACCTTACTCTTAAATACGTCATGGGGGGGATTCTAGGTCCCAGATGAGCAAACGGAAGTGAGGCTCCTCCCCTTCATGGGTACAAAACTCAATTCGATTGAGCCGATTTCTCGGCATTACTATTTGCGTTATTACGATCGACTCCGTTCGGAATCGATTGATACTTTTGACAAGTCGCGGTCCCCTCGCCAAGTGCGTTGCGCGACGAAGTCATGGTTGGTTTTTTGTTGGGAATTTCCTCGGCTTGCGAGAGGGAAGTCTCTGGCAACGGTTCGATGTCTTCGCTGAATCAACACGAACACACATTTGATCATCAACACCTCTCACTTGTCACACTTGAGGACACCACACATGAAAACCCGCCTGAGCAATCTTCGGAACAAGTCGCTGATGTCTCACAAGCGCTCACAAAAGTTGCGGGGTTCTCGTTCGCTGCGCGTCGAACACCTTGAGTCTCGTAAGCTGTTGGCGATCACGCCGCTCGACATTCATGTTTACGATGGTACAAGCGATCAGATCACTACCGCTGACGCCGCCCGCGGTAGTAGTGTGACTGGTCCTCCGACCAATCCTATTGGTCAGAACGCGCCTGCGACGACGTTGCTCGCGTCCTTAGGCAGCAATGGCACCGGCCAATTCCACACCGCGAATTTCAATATCAATGATCGCCCCGTCCCGGCGCCAGGTGGTGGGGATAGTTACGCCGTCTTTCTTGTCGGCAAGATTCTTATCGACAACACCAACAATCCTGGCAATCAGTGGACCTTCGGTCTGTTCGCGGATGACGACGCCCGTATGCGGATCGATCTCGACCAGGACGGAATCCTGGAAGGAAGTATTGCCAACGGTGTGCCGGCACCTGGGACCAGCGGCGAAACGGTCGTGATGAAGACCGATGGTTGCTGCGCTGTTTCCCTCGGCACGCCCATCACGATTGCCGACGGTATCTACGACATCGAAATGGTCTATACCGAAGGGGGCGGTGGTGACTATGGCGAGTTCTTCTACGCCCGTGGCAATCCCGCCTTCAACACCACGAACTACGCTTTGATCGGCGACGACCGTTTGGGAATCTCGCTCGATCTAAATCGCAAGCCTGTCATCAATAACCTGGCGGGCGACATCGGCAATGCAGGCGCGGCCTACGTTCCCAACACACCCGCCGTCTTACTTGACGCCGGCGCATTGGCGAACGTTACCGACCCCGACAATCCCGCCAATTTCGCGGGTGCCACGTTGCTCATCAAGACGATTTCGGGAGGCGAAGCACAAGACGTTATTACGCCCCAAAATGATGGCGCAGGCAACGTGTTGGCAGGTGCAAACAACGTCGGAACTTATTCTGGCGGTACGGGCGGCTCTGATCTGTTGATTACGTTCAATGCCAATGCAACGCCCGCCGATGTGAACACTGTTTTGCAGAATATTCGCTTCGCAAACACCAATGCCACGCCGGTCAATGCCAGTCGTTTGTTTGAATGGACCGTCAACGACGGACAAAGCAACGGTGGTTTGGGCAAAGTTAGCGCCAGCGTGCGTAGCACGCTCAATCTTCAACTCGGCGATGGTACGGCCAATGCGCGTGTCTGGGATGGCAACTCCGACGGTGACGGCGATGGCAGCAGTTGGAACGACGCCGCGAACTGGGTAGGCAATATCTTGCCTGACGGCGACGACATCGCGCAATTCACCGGCCTCGACCAAGGGGATGTGAATGTGGCCGGCACGCAGACCATCGGCCGTGTCGAATTCACTAGCGGCGACTACAACCTCACAGGTGGCACGCTCGAAACGAACTCCATCGTGCACAGCGCCGGCAACAATACGATCGCTTCCGCGATCAAATCGACGGGATTAATTGGCACAATTTCCGGCGGCGAGTTGAGAGTGACCAATGGGGGCAACGCTACGAGCCTTGTCGGCGGTAACTGGACTGTCGGGGCTGGCGCGACATTGGCGGGTACGATTGCCGATACGCTGGGACCCAATGTCCAACTCAACGGTGGCACGGTGCGAATCGATGGCCAGGCTGCGCTGATCTCCGGCTTGACCGAAACGGTTTATAACGGCAACAACATCGACAATCCCACCGCTGGAACGATCGCTGCGGGCCCAACGCTTCAGTCCGGTCCCCGTGCTGGCCTCGTCGCAGGCGGTGCGCAACCTTGGACGTTCATTGGCGACAATGAAACCATTGTGTATACGGGTCAATTCTTCGATGCCGACGGAATCTTCGCCTTCGCCGAACAGGTCGACGACAACACGTTGATCCGCATCGATGGCGTACAAGTCTTGCGCGACACGACGTGGAATGTCGCGACAACCACTGGTCGTTTAGCACTGGCGCCGGGTTGGCATGATATCGAAATTCGTTTCTCCAATGGAGGCGGTGGCGCGGGGCCATCGGCGCAAGGCGCGAATTGGACGACCACCAAGAGCTTTGGACTCAACAGCAATCCGCCTGACCCGATGACCAGTATCGACGGCAACGACTACCTCGATTCACTTACCGATCCCGGTGATATGTCGCTGTTCCGAGTTGTCTCTCCGGTACCGGGCGCGATAACGACCAGTTTTCGCACGACGGCTAACTCGAGATTCGAGTTGGGCGAATTCGTTAGCACGTTGACGACTTCGGGAAAACTACAACTCGGCGCGGGGACGAAACTCGATATCGCATCGGATACCGCAGCTGCTTCCATGACCTTCGGCAGCGTTGTTCTCGAAGGCAATGCCGAGATCAACACGATCAACCGGCCGAAGGTCACTCTACCCAATATCTCCGAAACTGCGGCGGCGAATCTAACCTACAGCGGCGACGGAAATATCATTCTGGCCACAGGAAATAGCTATTCGGGTGTCACGACCATCAACAACGGCGTTGTGGTTGACGCGAGAGCTAGCGCCGCGCTTGGCACGACTGCTGGTGGAACGGTCGTGCAAGCGGGCGGTGTGCTACGTTTCTCCGGCGGTTTTGCCTATACCGCCCCGGAACCATTGACGATCAACGGCAATGGCAACACGGTCGCCGATGCCGCACTTTACAATCTGCAAGGCAACAACGACTTCTACGGCCCCATCACGCTCGGCAGTGGTGCCAAGATTCGCAGCCAGGTCAATACGCTGCGGTTGTTCGGTCAAATCGATACCGGCACGAACAACCTCGAGCTGCGCAGCGATAACGCTATCGAAATCTGGACCGGCCTCTCCGGCAGCGGCACCATCACCAAAACCGGTGGTGATCGCGTGGTCATGATGGTTAATGCTGACGCCGGCACGACTTTCAGCGGTCAACTCAATGTCAACGAAGGCATCTGGGATGCTCGCGGCAACAACTCACTCGGCACGACGGCGGGAGCGACGATTGTCGCCAACAATGCGCGACTCGAATTACGCGATGGACGCACGTTGGCGGACAACATCACCATCACTGGCACAGGCAACAATGCCGGTGCCATTCGCAACGAGAACAACAGCAACACGCTGACCGGCACCATCACCATGTCGGGTGACGCGTGGATCTTCACCAACGATACCCAACTAACAATCACGGGCCAAATTGTTGGCAATCGCCTGCTCTCCAAATTTGGCGTGGGCACGCTGATCCTCAGGCAGGACAATAAACTTTCTAATTTCGACCTGGCGGGTGGTGAAGTTCGCATCAGCACGCAAAACGGTCTGGGAAGTACAACCAACGTCAACGTGGATGCAGGCGAATCGCTCGAGTTCGACGGCAATCTCAATTTCACCACCGCTGGCGCGCTGCAAAGCATCTTCGTGAACGATGGTACGCTACGTAGTATCGCTGGCACCACCACCCTGGATATTCCCATCAATGTTGGGCTACAGGGCGACTTGCTCTTGGACGGAGTGGGAGACATCAACTTGCCGCGCGGCATTGGCAATGGCAACGCGCCCACCACTGCCAACTTCCTGCAACACTATGGTTACCACATCAACAATGACGCCTTAGCGCTTGACCTGAACAACAATGCTGGCATGTACGCTGGTGGCAATCCGGCAAGCTTCCAGAACTTCTTTGGTCAGACGATCTTGACGACGGGCCCAGCGGGACGCGGTCTCGATTTCAACGACGACAACGACTTCATCAATAGCGGCGCGATCGGTCAGGTTGATAATTACAGCAATTTGTGGGTGGGCACGCTACGCGTTTCGGCGGCCAATGCCGGTGATTGGCAGTTCCAACGCACCGTACAAGACGATGCTACTGGCATTTGGATCGATCTCAATCGCAACGGCACATTTGAATCGACCACGGCGGGATTAGGTTCCAATCGCGGCGAGCAAGTCGCTTGGAACGATGGTGGTGTGAAGACCATCAACTTGCCTGAAGGCGACTACTTAATCGCCTTCACGCATCGTGAAGGTGGCGGCGGATCCCAGGCGGAATTCCGATACAAAACGCCGAGCATGGCCGCGCTGGCGATTGTCAAGCCTTCCGAACCATCTCAAGCTGGGCTGTGGAGCGGGCTAACCGCAGTGACCCCCGACAACAACGTTATCAAGAGCGGTACCGGCACGGCGACGTTGACGGGCAGCAACACGTTTAACGGCGCGGTCGTTGTCAGTGCTGGTACGCTCATTGCTGGAAATAATGCCGCTTTGGGAACTTCGGGTGGTGATGTGCGGATGTCGCCGGGTGCTTCGCTCGGCTTCTCAGGCAACGTGAACATTACCGGAGAGAACATCACCGGTGCGGATGGCAAAGCCGCCGGTCAACTGGCCACGATCGTTAATGTCAGCGGTAATAACACCTTCGTCGGCAACGTCACCGCCTCGAACGCGCCCTCCGCGGGGCAAGAACTTTCCTTCGCTTCCGCCAGCGGCACACTTACAATCGGCGCTCCCGGCGGCGGCCAGACGCTTGATCTCCGCGCCAGTCGGCTCGCTTTCGATGGCGCCGGCGATGTCGTCATCAATAGCAATGTGATCGGTGCTGGTGCGCAAATCTCAGGCAACGGTTTGCGTCACTATGGCTATCACATCAACAATGACGGCTTGGCGCTGGACCTCAACAACAATGGCGGCGTAATGGGTGGTGGAAATCCCGCTACGTTCCAGACCTTCTTTGGTCAGACCATTCTCACAGATGGCCCCGCAGGCCGTGGTCTCGATTTCAACGACGACAACGACTTCATCAATGCAGGTGTCATCGGGCAGGTTGATAATTACAGCAATCTCTGGGTCGGCATTCTCAATGTCACCGAACCTGGCGATTGGCAACTGCAACGCACGGCCCAAGACGACGCGACTGGCATCTGGCTCGATCTCAATCGAGACGGGATCTTCCAGTCCACGACCGTGGGGTTGGGCAGCGGGCGAGGCGAACAACTCGCCTGGAACGATGCCGGTGTCAAAACCGTCAACCTGGGAGTGGGACAATACCTTGTCGCGTTCACGCATCGCGAAGGTGGTGGCGGCTCGCAAGCCGAGTTCCGCTACAAGGCCCCCAGCATGCCGGCCCTGGTCGTTATCAAGCCTTCCGCCCCGGCACAAAATGGCGTCTTCCAAGTCACGTTCGACGACAACAATGAAGTCGTCAAACGCGGTACGGGAAGTGCGACGCTGGCTGGCAATAACAGCTATATCGGTGAAACAACGATCCTCAGCGGCACGCTCATCGCGGCTAACAATAACGCACTAGGTAGCCCTGGCGCGGGAACGACCGTCGCTCACGGTGCCACACTCGGCCTCGCCG
>JBGSHH010000815.1:0-7230 GCA_041752355.1 Pirellulaceae bacterium
TTGCGACTGTTTTCATCGGTGCTATACGTGCGATAGCCGAAGACGTGCGTGAGCGAATTGACGCTCCAGGTGATGTGCCAAACAAGCACGGTGCGCGCAAACACTCCCCACACCAACCAACTCGCGCTCAGTTGGAGCCCCGAATTCCAATCGCCACCGAGCCAGCGCCCCACGAGTAGACCAGCGAAGTAGAACAAACTGGCGTGCGTGAGATAAATCCAGACCGGCGAGAAGGGGTGCTTTTCGAGGTAGAGGTAATACGGATCGGCGATGATGTCGCGGGCGTATTTGTAATAGAAGTTCAGCGTGCGGAGGCTAGGATTGGGACGGAAGAGCCAACCCATATGCGACCACAGCACGCCATCGTGCGGCGAATGCGGATCATCCGCGTCGTCGGAATGCTGATGATGCAAGCGATGCGTCGCCACCCAGCGGACCGGCGTATCTTGCAACGAACAGACCGCCAGCGTCGTCAAACAGCGCTCAAACCATTTCGGCGTCTTCAAACTGCGATGCGTGAGCAACCGATGGTAGCAAAGGTTAATGCCCAGCGTGCCAAACAGATGCACGCCAAGCAACATCAGCGTCACGCCGGACCAGCTAAACAGCCACGGCAAAAAAACCAGCAAGGCGAGCAGATGAACGCTCAAAATGGGTAGCAGATAATTCCAGTGGATCGATGTCGCTGACGACACCTTCGCCAAGGTTGCGGGAGCTTGCACAGAGTGGGACTGCTTTCCAAAGAGAGCCGGAGTTAGAACCTGATCGTCGCCGCGCCCACGAACAAGGGGCGAGGTCTCTGGCCAATCGGAAAATCAATGAAGCGGGAGCTAAGCCAAAGAGATACGCGCTACTTCCATGATTATCGAGTAATGGGCGAATGAGGCAAGCGCGTTGCCGAACCGCCCGTCGAAATTCGCCAAAAACTCTATCGGCCGCGATAGCATATCCTTTGCAATTTACACAGCTTATTGGCGGTCGAGCGCAAGCGGACTAGGCCGACTGCAATTTTTCGACCCAGGCTTCCAGCATTTGAAATTGCTGGACGAAGTTGTTCTCGCCTGTCCCCAGCGGGCTTTTGAAGAAGCTAGCTAAGAAGGTGAGCAGACCGCGCTCGCCGGCTCGATGAGCGCGCTCGGTCAAGCGAACGAGATCGATCACCAACGGCGCGGCCAAGAGCGAATCGCAACCTTGCCAGGTGAATTGCATCACCATGGGGGTGCCCAGAAAGCCTTTGAAATGGATATGGTCCCAGGCCGTTTTCCAATCGCCAAGGCTTTCGATGTATTCGATGCTGACGAGCGTTTGCGGGGCGTAACCGAGGATTTGCTTGAGCAGGCGATCCTTGCTGCGAACTTTGGTCGCCTTGTTGGCGGGATCGTCGAGGACTTTGCCATCCATGTTGCCGAAGATGTTATGGCCGACCCAACTCATCACTTCCAAATTGCGGGCGGCGAACATGGGTGCCAGCACGCTCTTAAGCAGCGTCTCGCCGGTTTTGCCATCATGCCCCATGTGGCAGGTATCGCGCTCGATGGCCAGCTCGCAAATCGCCGCCGGCGCACTGCCAGTGGAAGGAGTAAAATTAACATAAGGGAAACCAAGCTCCAAAGCAGCAATGGCGTAGATGCTGCTGGCGGCGAGCGGGCACTTACGCGGCTTCTCTAAGAGTTTGGCCAGTTCGGACCATTTGGCTGGAAACTGCGCATCATCCAGGGGCGGCTCCGTGGAAGCCACATTCATCACGATCAGCTGATCGAGTTTGTTCGCCTTCACGAAGGCATTCAGATCGGCCTGGATGCGTTCGATCGCCGCCCGTGGGGCTTCCGCTTTGGCGCGCAAATTGGCGTCGGCGAATTTTTCGATGGTGGGGCCAACATTGATCAGCGTACCGGGACGGATGTTTTCGTCGATCTTATCGAGGTCGCTCTTGCAAGCTTTGACCAGATCGGCACTGATGGCGCGGCTGACGTTGGCCAACTGCATCGCTTCGTCATAGAGCGAGACGGTGCGAATATCGTGTCCGCCGATGACAAAATCCTTCCACCCGGCTAGATCGATCGCCTGAAGCAGCGGTAACTCGGTGACGAGTCCTTGCGGGCCGGTGAGTCCTTTTCTCAAGGCGACCAGGCCGATGATTGAAGTGGTGGCCACGCCACCTTTGGCGCCAATAAACCAAATACCAATGCGACGTCGCGCCATGTGCGTGAATGTTCTACGGAGAGGATATCGAACGGCTTTGCTAGACCATTGTCAGGCGAACAGATTTCGCGGTGGGTTACGGGGGTGGCAAAGCGGAAAATGGGAGTCGGCGGGGGCGGATTCGGCCCTTTGGCAAAGCGCGACGAGCACGTTCTGGGGGGCTACCTCAAGCGAAACCGCAAGGCTACCATAAAATTTTCGCATGAGTTAGTAAGGGGCGTCAAGTCGTAGCCGCTCCACAATTCCCGATCCCACCCCCTATCACGTGAAATTCGACCGCCATGTTCGACTCCCTCTCGATGGCTCCGCCCGACGCAATCCTCGGTTTGGGCGAGGCGTTTAAGAAAGACACCAACCCCCACAAGATCAATCTCAGCGTGGGCGTGTTTAAAGATGCCGCCGGCAACACGCCGGTATTGGCCAGTGTTAAGGAGGCAGAAAAGCGTCTGCTCGACGGGGAAAAGACCAAGAACTACCTCGGCATTGAAGGCTTGCCTGAGTACGGCAAATTGGTGCGCGAACTGCTGTTCGGCGCTGATCATGAAGTGCTCACCAGTGGCCGCGCGACGACCGCACAATGCCCTGGCGGTACTGGCGCGCTGCGGGTGGCGGCGGATTTTCTCGGCAATAAGTTTCCTGGTCGCAAGCTTTGGGTCAGCCAACCCACCTGGCCGAATCATCCCAACATTTTTAAAGCGGGCGGCCTGACAGTCGAAAGTTACCCCTACATTGATGCCGCGGGACAGGGCCTCGATTTCGACAAAATGACCGCCGCCATCAAGCAGATGAATAAAGGGGACATCATCTGTTTGCACGCCTGTTGTCATAATCCGACCGGTGTCGATCTCACGCCGGCGCAATGGAAGACAGTCGCCGATTTAGTGCAAGAGCGGGAACTGTTGCCGCTAGTCGATTTCGCCTATCAAGGCTTTGGCGACGGGTTGAAAGAAGACGCCGCCGGACTCTTGGAACTGGCTCGCCCCGGCCAGGAGCTGTTGATTTGCAGCTCGTTCTCGAAAAACTTTGGCGTGTATTGCGAGCGCGTCGGCGCGCTGACCATTGTGGCACCCTCCGCGGACGCAGCGGAAGCAGCACTGAGCCACGTGAAATCGGCAATCCGCGTGAACTATAGCAACCCGCCGATGCACGGTGCCGCGGTGGTGTCGACGGTACTGGGTGATGCGAAGCTCCGCGCGCAATGGGAAGCGGAATTGGCCTCCATGCGCCAGCGCATCCATCAAATGCGGACGCTATTTGTCGAGAAGATGAAAGAGCGTGGTGCGAAGCGAGATTTTTCGTTCCTCGCCCAGCAAAAAGGGATGTTCAGCTTCAGCGGGCTGACGCCGGTGCAGGTCGACGAACTCAAGAACAAGTATTCGATCTATATCGTCGTCAGCGGCGGACGCATCAATGTCGCTGGCATGACCGAGGCGAACATGGACACGCTGTGTGACGCGATTTGCGCCGTGCTGTAGTTGGCATCGTGCTGTCAATTTTGACCGCTGGGCGCGATTGGGGTAGGCTAGGATATAGACCGCCCCTTTCGGAGTTTCGCGCCATGGATCAACCACTCGATACCGGAACCTCATCAACCAGCGATCACGGCGCTGGGTCGTCTGCGAAGCCATGCTTGCTCGATCCGCTGCAACAAGCCGTGGCCATCACCGCCGAGATCTTCCCGGGGCCATTTGTAGTGCAAGACGAATTCAATCCGGAGAATCCCGCCGACAAGTGGCAGACAATTGTGGTGCATGCGAAAGGAGAAATCTCCGAGATTGTGGACAACACGGGGCGCTGGCACAGGCGGATGATCGAAGCACTCGGCCCCGCCGGGATGGACATCACTATTCGCGCCATTCCGAACGAAGTATGAAAGGCAATGACTTCCTGGCATATGCGGGCAAGATTGTCGCGCTGCATCGTGAAGAGGCAGCAGCACGCACGGCCATCAGTCGCGCCCACTATGGAGCGTTCCATGCCACCATCGAACTGTTGCGCGAGCTACAGGTCGCGATCGACTTCAATCACGGTCATGTTTGGCAAGACTTGCAAAACAGCGACGATACCACCGCGCAAGAGATCGGCCGCCGGTTGCAAGAGTTGCACGCCAATCGTGTGACGGCCGATTATCGAATCCACGATCAAGTCGTCGAAGTACGGCTCGCTATGTCTTGCGTCGAAATCGGGCAGCGTATTGTGACAAGCTTAGGCAAGCTGAAAGAGACTCTAGCGTCAGCAGGATCGCAACAGTCTTTGATCGCTTCCATCACCGCCTTTCGCGCCAAACTGGGCCGACGCGTCTAAACACACGTCAACATCAGCACTTCGCCGACTTCCGCTTCTTGCCCAGCGCGCCGCGATCGATCATCTTTTGAATATATTCCACGGCCGAAGGCGTCTTACAGGAAGTGTCTCCCATATCGACATCGACCTTGCCGATCCGCTTGGCGGTTTGCATCGCGGTCTTCGAGAGTGATTTGACGTAGCCTCCTACTGAAATCACAAAGCCATTCATGGCATAACGCACGCGATTGGGTGCGTCGTGAATCGTCTCCTCGATTCGCGTGAGCAGTTGCTTGATTTCTTCCAGGTCAAGTTCCTCATCCGGTTTAATCGCCACGAGCGAGGAATAGGTCATCCAGCCTGCCGAGGCGGTGGCTTCTTGTTTGGCATCGATCCATTTGAGCGCCAGTTCATGTCCGAAGCGACTTTGCGCCGCCACGCCTGGCACGGTGTACTCGCTGACCATGTGCCACGACGCTTCCTTGAGCCAGCGATTGAGATCGGCCTTCGTCATTTGCATATCGTCGGTAAGCATGCCCGCCAAGTACTGCGCGTCGGCGATGCCAGTGGCGTAAAGTTCCAACGCCAACGGGTAGTCCGTTTTCACTCGCTTGTGAATCTTCTTCATGTCCTCGATCTTGACGCCGAAAAACGGCTCCTTCGCGCCATGCCTGAGGAGCGTTTTCTTGATGCTCTCACTGCCGAGTGTTCTGAGTTCGGCCAGAATTTCAGCGGCGGTCATGGTCAAGAATTCCAAGAGTAGACGCGCGGATTCTACGTGCGCTTCGTTTTAGCCGGGCGCAAACAAAAAGGAAACACATTTTTTGTGTTTCCTTTTCGTTGGACGTTCGAAGAGCATGCCTTGAATTACCAACCCGGCACATAGACCGGCGGTGCCACGACCGAAGGCGCATAATAGGTCGTCACCGGGGGTGAAACAACGCGCGACGGCGCATAGTACGTCGTGACTGGCGCGGCAACGGTCGCAGGCGCGTAGTAAGTCGTGGTTGGCGCGTAATACGACGTAGTGGGAGCGTAGTAGCTCGTCGTCGGCGCGTAATAACTCGTGGTCGGGGCATAGTAAGCGGTTGTCGGCGTGACAACTGCCGCTGTAGGAACCAAACTCACCGCTGGCGCGTAGGTGAACGGCCGGAGAATTGGTCGCGGCCGATAGTACGTAACCGCCGGAGCATAGCCGGTGGTGACCACTGGATACTGGGCTCTGGCCTCTGATGATGACAGTACTAACCCCAGTCCCAATACGGACGCAAACGCCGCAAGGTGCAAGATTTTTCGCATGGCTTTCTCTCCTCCGCAGTTTATTCTCAGCCCTTGCGTCAACAAGGGTCTTTACTGACAACAGCAAACCTACCTCGATTCGGCCCCAGGAGCAAATCCCGGGCTGATCCCGCGATAATTGTAGCAATCCTGTCAATAGTAGGCTGGCAGGCCCGCGTTGGATTAGAATAGGACACGTTGTCTTTGAGAAACATCCTCGCGAGCGATACCCATGATGATGCGTTGGCAATACCTAGCTCTCTTCCTACTGTTGTCGCTTGTTATCACTGTCGACGCGCAGGCGCAAGATCGCCGCGGCCCCTTCACGCAGCCTCCCAAGAGTGTCCGCACCCGTCAATTCGATCAGTTGCATGTTCGCCTGGAACTCGTCTTCGAATGGGAAACACCTTCCTTCACCGGAGTCGCCACCCATCAGATCAAATTATTTCAGCCCCTTTCGCAACTTACCTTCGACGCAGCCGAGATGAAGATTGAAAGTGTGTCGATGCGCTTGAAAGGGAGCGACGAGAAGTCAACGATACTTAAGCATGAGTCGCGCGGTGGCCAGCTCATTGTGCCGCTGGGCAAGGAGTTTGCCGTCGATAGCGAATTAGAACTCACCATTGCCTATAAAGTCACCAAGCCTAAGCACGGTGCGCACTTCGTTCTGCCTGATGCTGGCGAGCCGGACCAACCGAAGATGGTCTGGACGCAAAGCGAACCAGAGTACGCTCGCTATTGGTATCCATGCTTCGATTCGCCCAACGATCGACTCACCAGCGAAATTATTGCCACCGTACCGAATGCCTACTTTGTGCTATCCAATGGCGTGTTGAAAGAGAAGCGGGACAACGACAACGACACGCGCACCTGGCACTGGGTACAAGCCAAGTCACATGTTCCGTATTTGATGTCGGTGGTCGCTGGCGACTTTGAGGCCTACGAACAAACCTGGGACGGCATTCCGGTGATCTCCTACGTGCCGCGCGGTCGGATGGCTGACGCGCCGCAATCGTTCGAGAAGACCGCCGCCATGGTGAAGTTCTTTTCGGAGAAGATCGGCGTCCGCTATCCGTGGGAGAAATACACGCAGATCTGCGTCGATGAATACAACTGGGGCGGCATGGAACATACTTCGGCCACCACGCTCAATCTCGGCACGCTGCACGACGTTCGTGCACACTTGGATGTCTCTAGCGATGGACTGGTCGCGCACGAATTGGCGCATCAGTGGTGGGGCGATCTGATCACCTGTAAAGATTGGGGCGAATTGTGGTTGAACGAAAGCTTCGCCACGTACTTCGCCACGCTCTGGACCGAACATGCCGATGGCTGGGACGAAGCTGCTTGGGATCGACGAGGCGATGCGGAAGCCTATTTTGGCGAAGATGCGCGCTATCGCCGCCCCATTGTGACCTATCGCTATGGCGATCCGCAGCGGATGTTCGATCGCCATACCTATCCTAA
>JBGSHH010000816.1:0-4727 GCA_041752355.1 Pirellulaceae bacterium
GTGCGATTGACCATCGTCAGCCAGAATACCCGCCAAGCGACGATGCAGAACACGGCAATCAAGTTCGTCAAACGCTCCGCAGTGCGCAACTTGGCATCCTCAACTCGGCAGCCTGACTTGAGCACCTTGTGAAAGGTTTCAATCTTCCAGCGTTGCGCGTACCAATCCACCTTTTCAATGGCCGATTCCAAGTTTTCTACCGGCAAATCGGTCAACAATTTCCAGCAGATCGGTTGGTGCCCGGACGGTTTGTTACGTTCCCAGGCGTGAATCACGGTCAGCGACAACTGCGGATACTTCTTGTGTTTACCAATGGGAGGATGCACCGTCATCCGGCTGTACCGCAATTGCAACTCGACCGAAACCGGCTGGCGATGCGCGTCCAGCACTTCCACGCACAGCGTGCCTTGAATCGGCTCGCGTTTCATCTTTTTCGCGATCGTAGTGGTTCCAGTCCCGGCTAGACGATCGACGCAAGTGCGTACGAGAAAGTGCGTCCTTTCTGCCTGGGCCAGACAAAATAGTTCATAGATATCACTTTCGCGATCGCCCATATGAACACACCGATCGGGATTGACAAGTTGCGTTGCTTGCTGCATGTTCTCCAACCAGCGAACACTCTCCTTCTGCTCAATGGGAATCCGCGTCGTGTTCACCGAGTGTTTGCCGCCCACACCTCGCCCCTTCATCGCCTTTCCGTACGCGACCCTGAGCAGAACCTCACGGTCTATACCTTCGACGACCTGGGTCACACGACCTCGGAAACGGTAACGCTCACCGGACAAGGGAGTCAGACTCGCGGTTACTTCTATGACATCGCGGGCAATCTCACGACCGTCGTCGATCGCAATGGCCGCGCGATCGTTTACGGATACGATCCTCTCAATCGACAAACCTCGGAAGTCTGGTACGCGAATACCAACGACGCGGAACTCGATCAGAACCGCGTCAACACGTTCACATTCGTGTACGATACCGCCAATCGACTCGTTTCCGCAGCCGACGATCAATCGTCATACACTTACGGCTACGATGACTTAGATCGACTGGCTTATGAATTGCTTGGTCATGTTTCCGTGGATTTGCTACATTCCTACGGTACTCGTCTGGATGGACAACGGACGCGCATGGATGTCGTACTCGATGGGCTGGTAAACTCGCATACGTTCTACACCTACGACGAGCGACTGCGCGTCACATCGATTCTGCAAACGCCGGAAACGGGTCCGGCAACCAACAACAAACTCGTCAAGTTCACCTACGGTGAGGATGGACGGTTGGATGGGATCAAACGCTACGCGGACGCCACTGGCAGCGTGCTAGCGGTCAGCAGTAGCTATACCTACGACGGTCGCAATCGGCTGACAGGCCTGCGGCATTTCCAAGGCGTGAATACACTGGCGGAATATGGCTACACCTACGACGCGCTAGATCGCATCAACGTCCTGACCTCGGTCGATGGCACCGCCGATTACGAATACGACGAACGCGGACAACTCACCAGCGCCGATTACGCCTTCCCCGGCCTGAGTATCGCCGATGAAAGCTTCGCCTATGATGATAACGGCAATCGCGACGAAGCAGGCTACGACATCGGCGACCACAACCGCATCGCTAGCGATGGGACGTTCTCGTACACCTACGATGCCGAAGGGAATCGGACCTCGCGCGTCAATCTGACGACCGGCGACTATACGCTCTACACCTGGGACCATCGCAACCGCCTGATCGAAGTGGCCGACTTCGATGGCAGCAATGCGCAAACGCAGCAGGTGGTTTACAAGTACGATTATTTGAATCGTTGGATCGAGCGGGTCGTTAACACCAGTTCCGGCAGTGAAGTCGCGAAGTACGTCTACGATGGCGATCAGATCGTGCTGGCCCTCGATGGCGACGACACGGTGACGGAGCGTTACTTGTGGGGTCCGGCGGTCGATATGCTGCTGGCCGAAGAAGAGGTCGATAGCGGCACGGCCATCCCGCAGTGGGCGCTGGGGGATCATCAAAATAGCCTGCGCGACTATGCGAGCTTCGATGGCACGACCATTGATGAGCATCTGTTGTACAGCGCCTTCGGCGAGCGACTGGCTCCGACCGTGGTCGATCATCTCTTCGGCTTCACCGGCCGTCCGCTGGATAGCGCAACCGGCTTACAGAACAACGTCCATCGCTGGTACGACAGCGACCTGCATCAATGGCTGAGCGAAGACCCCAAGGGGTTTGGGGCAGGCGATGCGAATTTGAGGCGGTATGTTGACAATGATCCAGTGAATTCTGTTGATCCTAAGGGAACAGATCGAGTAGAAGTGCAAATGGAAATTGACGACGAGGGCGCTCTCATTCCTGTCGTCTACTACGTCGATGAAAGGAACTGGGGAGGTCTGGTTTTATTCCAAAAGAGCGAACAATCGCCCGTCCGAATTGGAGAGATTGACAATTCAGGGTGGGTATTGCTTGACAATGGTTCTTGGTCAGATATGGAATCGATAAAAAGGCATTCGGACGAGTGGACAAACTTTAAGTCATGGTCTGAAACTCGATCAAAGATTCGGCCGGATCTTCAAAACGCTAAGAATGCTCCTCCAAGTTTAGTCGGTGCTGCAACTGCTTTGACGAACGAATACCATAACCAAGGCTTTCGTGACAAACCAATGACACCGGAAGAGTTCGGGAGAATGGTGAAATCAAGTGATGATGCTGCGGAGTTGGTTTACCAAGCTGCTTGGTTCTACGGGACAGCGCCACTGGAGATTGGTGCCAACATAGCACTTTTGAAATCGGCCAGAGCGATTGAAGCCGCAACGCACGCCGATGACGTTGTTTGGTCGAAAGAAGCATGGAAGTCAGCGAAACGCTATAAGACTGCAAAGACAATTGAGAAGCTTTTTGAAGCTCCGGTTTCTAAGTTTTTACTAAAGAAGTACGCTGGTGCCGAAGACTATCTAAATCAGCGAGCCACATATATGCACTTGCTCGGAGGCAGTGCCGAAGCCGCTGCGATGAACAGACAGACGACTGCCGTTGCACTTGTTGAACGAGCTGCCGGCCAATACGAAGTATGGATTACATCCAATAGCTTAGAATACCTTGGGGATATGGGGAAAAATTATCACGCTGCGGGCGGCGCTAAGTCAGCAAAGCTCGCTGAGATCTTTGTTGAGGGTCCGTCGGCAAAGGAAGTTGCTAAACTAAACAGAATCTGGGACAACATTGGGGCGGGCAAGTCAACGATGTATCATGCGGAAAAGAACTTGATCATTAAAGCTGAATCCGAAGGAGCTCGGATAATTGGAATAGCCACTCAGGGGCGCGTGGTCGACCCAAAGAGCAGCGAACGTTGGGTTTGCTATAGATGCGCGAATTGGCTGATGGATAACGGCATTGAAATACTATCTCCGGCGGCTTATACCATAAATGGATCAAAATAGTGGCACGAGACATCTTCGATTTCGAGAAAGAACTTGAGGCAACCTGGGCAGACCGTCGGGATTTCGTAGTTCCAGTGCTCTGTACCGCGTTTGCATCAGCGACAATAAGCGATTATGCAGATTTTGTGCGGCGTGAGAGAACGGGCGATCTTCAGTATCTGTCTCAGGTCGTAGATTTAGCATGGAAGTGCCTCGCCAATGAAGCTGAGTTTCCCGATGCCGACCTAACTTTGGATGTTCTCACTGACCTCGCACCAGATTACGACGAATTCGGTGATGATAAGGCATTGTCGGCTTGCCTATTCGCCTGTCGCGCGGTGACAGCATTGCGGCCAAGCGCTGGTAGCGCACCAGCACTGAATCTAATAACTCGTCTTCATACGTATGCAAGCACATCAGGTCCTGACACACACAGTCCAGCTACAGCAGCAAAGCTACCAACTCAAGAGTTTTTTACACAGGCGTGGAGAATTCCAACGGTACAACTATTGACTTCTGAATTGCGGGTGTTTGTTTCGAGACTGTTGCAAGTCGAGCGAGGCAGCCTCCTAAATCAACGCGGCTGGATTTCGAGCGCTGCAAGATCCATTCTTGACATTTCGAGAGGACCTGATTTGTAATGGCGTATGGTGCAAATATAGAAACGAGCAGTAGTTCTTTGAAAGTATGATGTTAGCAGCGTTCGCCTCAGCCGAACCAACTTGGCTTAGCGACGAATTTGGTAGGGGTGCGGACCGCTGAAACACCGCGATTTTCATGAGCGCGCAGCAGCGAACGCTGGTTGTTGCTGGATCGCTTAGCAATAGCGAAGCGCTATGCCGCCTTGCGATGATAGAATTTGAGCATCCCGCCAAGTCGCTCTCGGCAAACGATCTCACCATCTGTCTTACCGATGTCATCGACGGGATCGATGAATTTGTTGTCGAGCCCTTGGTGGTTTCGTTCGGCGTCCCTCGCGCATCCGCCGCCCAGTCGTGATAGCAATGCAACGCCTCAAGAAGTCGCGCGCCTGTTAACTGCTGACACATAAATTGGCGCTGATATGGAAAAAATGCCTTCCAGTTAACAGCTAGCGCGACTTTTCTGTTAACTGCTGGCCGTCAGGTTCGATACCGGTCTGACGCGCTCGGCGTACCCTTCGTGCGACTCGAACTCGCGTAAGTCTTTATACCTAAGGCAGTTCCAGAGAGAGCGCTCGCGCGCGCATTTTCGAGGAGCGTCTGACACGGGGAGCTGATCCCGTTTGCGGAATTTCCGCTGTCCCACGGGTTTACACAAAACGCCGAGAGTGGTTGCTCT
>JBGSHH010000817.1:0-2341 GCA_041752355.1 Pirellulaceae bacterium
GAATTCCGGACGTCTGCTTCATCGCGTGGTATCAACTACCGGGACGCATGTTTCCGCGCGAGTCCATCCCATCACTGCACCCAGATCTGGTGGTCGAAGTATTGAGCGAATCCAATACCAAGGCCGAAATGCATAGCAAGCTGCACGACTATTTCAACTCTGGCACGCGGTTGGTGTGGTATCTCGATTCAAGTACGCAAGTCATGGAAGTGTTCACATCACCGGTGCAGCGCAGCGAGGTTGGCATCGAGGGAGTGCTCGATGGCGGCACCGTACTTCCCGGACTTCAGTTGCCGCTGGCCACCATTTTTCGCGTACCACGCGCAGCAGAGTAAAGTCCTATTCGTAGGGTGTGGCGAGTTCCACGAGCCGCACCAACGCAGACTTAAAGCAGACTCAGACTAAACATGGTGCGGCTCGTTCCTCGCCACACCCTACCAGAGGCAACCAATGACACTCTTCGTTAGCATTTTGGCCTTGGTCCTCTCCGCCGATGCCGATCCGGCGGTCGTGAAAGCCGAATTCATCTACGACAAGGCGTCGTTTCCCAGTTGCCACGCGTCGACGATTGTCTCCACCCCAGATGGCGTGGTGGCCGCATGGTTTGGTGGCACTGATGAAGGCCACAAGGATGTCGGCATTTGGGTAGCGAGGCACAATGGCAAGGCGTGGAGCGAACCAGTAGAAGTCGCTACCGGCATCACCGACGACCAACGCTATCCGACGTGGAATCCCGTGCTGTTCCAACCTAAGACCGGCCCGCTGCTGTTGTTCTACAAAGTCGGTCCCAGCCCGAGCAAATGGTGGGGCATGGTGCTGCGCTCCACCGATGAGGGCAAAACCTGGTCCAAGCCCGAGCGCTTGCCTGAGGGTATTCTCGGCCCGATCAAGAACAAGCCAGTACAACTCGCCAACGCTGATCTGCTTTCGCCCACCAGTAGCGAACATGCCGGTTGGCGCGTTCACTTTGAGCGCAGCACGGATGGCGGCAAAACCTGGCAAGCGACCGACGCCGTGAACGATGGCAAAACCTTCGGCGCGATTCAGCCTAGCATCCTGACCTACAAAGATGGCCAACTGCAAGCCATCGGGCGCTCTCGCCAAGGCAAGATTTTTAGTATCTGGTCGGCAGACGAAGGCAAAACCTGGGGCGAGATGAGCGCCACGTCGCTCCCCAATCCCAACTCCGGCATCGATGCCGTGACGCTGGCCGATGGTCGGCAACTCGTCGTCTACAATCACACGCGCGGCGGTCGCAGTCCGCTGAATGTCGCGATCTCCGATGATGGCAAAACCTGGCAAGCGGCGCTAGTCCTTGAAAACACGCCTGGCGAGTACTCCTACCCCGCCGTCATCCAATCGCCCGACGGCCTGGTGCATATCACCTACACTTGGAAGCGCCAAAAGGTGAAGCATGTCGTGATCGATCCCGCCAAGCTCACGCTCCAGCCGTTCCAAGAGGGCAACTGGCCTAAGTGAATTGAACTGTCCTCTGGGAACCGCTACGATACATGCATGGGGGCGGATGATAATACCGAGCAACTGCTAGCACAGGCGGCGGCAGGCGAATCGACGGCCATGGACGAACTCTTCGCGCGGCATCGCGCCAAGCTGCAGCGTATGGTGCGCTTTCGCATCGATCGTCGGCTCTCCACGCGGATCGATGCTTCGGACGTCGTACAGGAAGCATTGCTGACCGCCGCCCGCGAATTGCCGGATTATCTCAAGCAGCGTCCGCTTCCTTTCTATGTATGGCTCCGCCGTCTGGCTTGGGAACGGATGCTCGATTTACATCGACACCATTTGGCGGCGCAAAAGCGGGCCGTGACTCGCGAGACCGCCGCGCCCATCGCACTGGGGGACGACTCGCTCGATTGTTTGGCGCAAGGACTGGTGTGGCTTGGACCGGGTCCGCTGGAATTGGCGTTGCGTCAAGAAATGCGTCTTCGTCTGGAACAAGCGCTCCTCAAACTCGATGAGCAGCCGCGTGAGGTTCTGGTGCTGCGGTACCTCGAACAGCTTCAATACGCGGAAATTGCGGCTATCATGGGACTGGACGAAGAGACGGTGAAACTGCGGCACCTGGCTGGCATCCGTCGCTTGCGAAAACTTATCGATGCCGCGGGAACATCCGATGGCGAGTGAATCCCCGTCAATCGAACATTCGCCTGCCAGCGAGATGGCGCTAGTAGCGCTGCTCGACGAACTGGCCGCGCGTTTGCGTGCCGGCGAAGTTCCCGATTGGGAAGAGATTCGCGCCCAGCATCCCGATCAGTTCAGCGAGATCCAAAGCCTGTTGCCGGTGGCGCAAGCGATGGCGTCGTTGGGGGAAGCCAATCGC
>JBGSHH010000818.1:0-2198 GCA_041752355.1 Pirellulaceae bacterium
GTCCCAGGCGGCGATCGGTCACGGTGGCGATGCCATAGGGTGCGGCCAATTCGTCGCTGATCGCTAGCGAAGTGTCTTCGGCGCCATCGCCATCGCTATCGGTCGCTTGCCACACGCGCCCTTCGAGCGACGCAATCAACAACGCTGGTGACGCATCGTTATCGCCTTCGGTTTGCCAGGTGAAAGCAGTCGGCATGATGGCCGTGTTGAGCGGTAAACGCTCGGCTGGCAAGCCGGGAATGGCCAGAATTTTCGCCGCGGTGGCGATGCTGGGGACGTCGGCGACGATTGGCAATCTCTCCGGCAACATGTCGCTCCGATACTCGATCCGCAGCCAGCATTCTTCTTTCTCGCCGCGCGAAACGGGCGTGATTATCGAGCCATCCTCTTCGATGTGGCCTTCGCTATCGTCGGCCAAGCGAAGCGCGCAAGACGCGAACTTAAGCGTGCGTCCTTTGTCGAGCAGCTTGCCTTGCTGCATTTGTTCGCTGCTGAACAGTCGCAGTCGCGCCCAGCTATCTTTGGGCAAGCCTGTCACGCCGACGAAACGCGTAAAACCGCTGTCGTTGACGGGCTGCCTGGCCAGTGGCGTATAGCTCTCGCGCACAAAAACGTCGCGCTCCCCAGCGGTCGGCGCGATATCGTCATAGTGCAAGCGGTAGGAAACCGTCACACCTTGGTCGTGATGTTCCAGTTGATCGAGCGACGCGATGAACTGACCTTGCCGCTGAGGCGCGGGATCGCTGCCGGGGCGAACCAACGTGAGTTGCGGCGTCTCAAAACCAGCTTGCAGCAGATCCATGCCGTCGGTCTGCCAGAACCAGGTCTTCCCTTGCGTGCGTTGCTCCATCGTATCGCCGAGCCACCACCGCGCGAGCCGCCCGGTGTCGAGATCAAACAGCACGTTATGACGATTCGGCAGGCCAATCACCAGCGGCGCGACGTACGTTTTGCCTGCGATCTTGATCACATCGGTACCGACCACCGCGCGCTCTTGCGCGTTCACGTCGCCGCTGTGTCGCACGACGCGAAGTGGCCCCATGTCTTTTGGTTCAAAGCCCGGCTTGTTCAGGATCGTCCAGACAGCGGCGAGTTGGTCGTGGATGTCTTCCTTGAGCACGCCCTTGACCGGCACTTGCACCGAAGGCATTTCCATGCGGGGGACGATCCGGGCGGGATTCTGACACCAGCGATAGAAGTACGGCTCGCGAATGCGGAAGTTGACTTGCGATAAGTTGGGACCGCGCGCGGCCACGGTTGCTTTTACCGGTGGCTTGTTGCCGATAGCGTGGCAACTGGTGCAACCAAAGCCAGTGGTGGTGACAAGCTTTTCGCCAGCTTTTTCCAATTCATTAGCGGCCACGTTGGTGGTGTGACGAAGACGATCATCCGGCGGTTGCGGGGCAATACGATCGTAGGTGACGAAGTACTTGAGGAGTGCTTCAAGTTGGTCCTGATCGAGATTGTAGCGGGGCATGCGAACTTGCAGATAATCGCGATGCGGTTCCTCCATCCGTTTCATCATCGCCATCAGGATCGTATCGTGCAGCTTGTCACCTACCGCCAAGAGCGAAGGGGGCGTGAGTGCTGGCAGGCGTTGGTTGTATTCGGCGTCATGTTGCGCCAACTGAAGCAACCTACTGGCCAGGCCCGCGCTCCCTTCGCGACTGTGACACGCGAGGCAATTGTGTTCGGCCAGGAGCGTCTCGCCAGCAAGCGGCGCGTTTTGTTTCGGTTCCGCCAGCTTGGACGCCGTGGTGAGAAAGCTTTGCAGCGCGGCGGCATTCGCTTCGCGGATCTTGGGAATCTCGGGAAAGTTTTTGCCCGTTTGGCTAACGCAGGCGATTCGCTGGGGCGTGGGCAAGCGTGCGGCGACCTCCACGCCAGGCAAGCGATGACAATTCGCGCAGCGCTGCTGGGCGAGTAACTCTTTGCCGCGCGCAGCGGAAGGTTCAAAATCCGCAGATATTATCGCAGGCATCGGCGACTGCTTGGATTTCAAGCTTTGCAGGTAGGCCGCCAGATCACGTTGCTCCGCTGGCGAGAGTTCAAACACCGGCATGCGGTGATCGCGATTGAGTTCGCTCGGCTGCTGCAGCCACTTCGCGAAGAAGTCGGCCGGGCGCTTGTCGGCGATATGCGTGAGATTCCCACCCGAGAACAAGGTGTCGGTACCTAGTTCGCCAATTTGATGGCAC
>JBGSHH010000819.1:0-3724 GCA_041752355.1 Pirellulaceae bacterium
CGGTGAATTGCCCGACCCTCGTCCCGTCCTACAAAAGGGGGATAATTTCCGCGTGCCCGAGGTGAAAGAGCCGCAACGCTACGCCGCCGAGTTCCTTAAAGGCAAAGCGGGGGGCGGCAAACCACAAGTCACCTGGCACCGTGACTTATTGCCGGCGGAATAGGAGGGATATAGCAGACGCTTTCTTTAGAGAAAAATTTGCTATTTCCTTCTAGACGAGCTACAACAAAGCCTTGTGGTACGGGCCACAAACCAGTCACGTTCTGTGAATTGGTCCCTTCAATTTCCTTTTCGGAAGGGGAGGCTGCGAATGTTCGGAGCGCCGCGCCGATCAAAATCGGCGTTCACCTTGGTCGAACTCCTAGTCGTAATTGCCATCATTGGCATCCTGGTCGGCTTGATGCTGCCCGCCGTGCAAGCCGCGCGCGAGTCTGCGCGACGATTGCAGTGCGCGAATAATCTGCGTCAACTGAGCCTCGCGGTCGCCAACTACACCACCTCCAATACGCGAATGCCGCCTGGAAGTAGTGGAGCGATGACGGGTGACTATAGTTTCCCGAGTGGTTGGAGTGATCCCAATCACGGTAGTTCGCTTCCGTGGGGACATTTCAGTTGGTCGGCTACCATTCTGCCCTACCTGGAACAGCAGAATCTTTACGACACCATCAATTTCAAAGTGCCCGCCTATGCCGATCGAATTCGGGAGAACAATAGTAATCGCGGCCCCTCCGGCAATGTCGCAAATAGGCCAGCATCTAACATGGCTCCGTCCGTCTTCACATGTCCTTCCGCACATCGTGTGGGACCCAAGAACCAATACAAAGATTACGGCATCAATCACGGCACCGGCGCTTGCTGTCCCGAACGAACGCAACAGGGACACACCGGCGTTGCTTGGGTCAACAGTTCACTCCCCACAGCGAAGATTCGCGATGGCTTAAGCAATACGTTTTTGTTCCTCGAGTTCGCGCACTTTGGCAACCATAGCTGGGTCAACTACGACGAAGGCACCAATGAATTCTTTTGGGTACACCACGTTTCGCAAGGCTATGTAACGTGCGCAGAGCACAATGGCACACCAACGCCTCCCAACAGCACAACCTGGAACCATCGCGGCGCCTTTAGCGACCATTCGGGTGGCGTGCAGGCGACGATGTGCGATGGCCATTTAGTTTGGATCAGCAACCATATCGATTTCAAAACCTATCGCGCGCTGTTCACTCGTCAGCAAGAGCCAGGAGAACTCCCCGTTGGCAACTTTTAAGTTTATTCAGGCATGCTCATTTCTGGCATGTGGATTGTTCGGGATAACGTTGTGCGTAGGTTGTGGCCCGAGCGGACCAACGGTCGTACCAGTCACGGGAATCGTTTCGCGTGGCGGCAAGCCCGTCGCGAATCTTTACCTTACCTTTATGCCCGACAATGGTCGGCCAAGTTGGGGAACGACCGATGCTGAAGGCAAGTTCAAACTCAACTATGATCGCGAACAAGACGGTGCGGTAACCGGCAAGCACAAGGTGTTTGTGCAATTTAAACCAGCGACTGTCGCGATCGAACTACAAATGCAGAACGGCACATACAAGCCGCCACCTGATCTGGCAGAAATCCTCGCCAAGTATGGCGACATGGAAAAGACGCCGCTGACGATCGAGATCACCAGACAATCGAAAGATGGCATCGAGTTGAAACTCGATTGAGTGTGCTGTCCGTAGGTTGAATTTCCAGATCCGACCCTGGATTGATTTCGCTTGGGGACGAATTTGGAAATTGATTCTGCTTGAGAGAATCTCTTACACATCCTCTCCCACAAACGGATTTGAGCGTTTTTCCTCGCCGATCGTCGTCACCGGACCATGCCCCGGTAAGACCTGGGTGTCATCTGGCAGAGGAAACAACTTATCGCGAATGGAAGCGATGAGTTGGTCATGGTCGCCATCGGGAAAATCACTGCGACCGATGCTGCCCGCGAACAGCACATCGCCGCCAAAGACGACCCACGGCGATGGCTCCTTCCAGACGAATACAATATGTCCGGCGGAATGCCCCGGCGTTTCCAAAACTTCCAATTCCATGCCTGCCAGATTCACGCGATCGCCTTCGCGGAGTAAACGATCGGCGTCAGGACTGGTGAACGGCAAGCCATATTGCCCCGAGAGATTCCCCATCGGGTCGCTCAGTTTGCTTGCGTCGCCGTGGCCAATCATCAAGGGCGCATCAGGAAAACGCTCTTTCAACATGCCATTGCCGGCGATGTGATCAGCGTGACCATGCGTGTTCAAAATCGCCGCAGGCCGCAGGTTCCGCTGCTGGATGTAGTCCAATATCTCGCCAGGATCGAGCCCCGGATCAAACACCAAACAATCGTCTCGATTGGCAAGATGGGCGATATAGCAATTCTCGGCGAACAAGCGGGACTCAATTATCCCAATTTCGTAGGCGGTTTTCACTGCGAAATAAACTCCCCAGGCGAAGCATCTTCCGATACAATTTGCCTAGTTATCAGACTCGGGAATGCGGGTTAGGCAAAGGGGGGCGCAAGGTCTGAGAATTGTAATTACTACGATCAATTCGTGGCGAAGACAACTAAGACGCAAATACCGCCCGCTGTGAGGCGCCCGCCTCCCGCCCCAATTTGCCTACCATAAATATTTACTGGATAGGAAGTTACGGCTTCCGCTGGTGATGAATTGTTGTTTTTCGGCGAGTTCGGCGCGCTACTTGCTTTCCGAAGGAATGGGTCCGACCACTACTCAGGGATGAGGGATCGCTTGTTCGTGCTCGCTGACTTTTGGCAGCGTGGTTGACCGGACAGACGCACCGTCTCCGCGACATGGAGAGTTAACAATATGATGCAAGCGAAATGGGAACGCCGGAAGTTTCTTAGCGGTCTAGTCTGCACCGGGTCGTTATTGGCGACGGGAGTCGCCTTCGGTCAGGAAGCACCGCGCGGCCAGCTGCGCGAGCCTGTCTACCGTGTGGCGAATAAGCCGGAAGAGGCCGCAGCGACTCATCCTCTCGATCCCGCCTTGGACATTGCCCATCGCGCGCTCGAAATCCTTCGCAACGACATTAAGGATTACACTTGTACGATCGTCAAACGCGAACGCGTACGCGGAGTGCTGGGCAACCACGAGTACATGTTCTCCAAGATTCGCAATGGCAAGGAAGTGGACGGTCGCCAGGCGGTGAATTTCGGTGTGTATCTGTACTTTCTCAAGCCGGACGACGTCAAAGGTCGCGAAGTGCTTTACATTGCGAATGAGAACAATGGCAAGCTGATCGCTAAAGAAGGTGGCCTCAAAGGCAAACTACTACCTTCTGTGTGGCTGCCACCGGATGGCCCTCTGGCGATGGCTGGCAACTTGTATCCGATCACCGACATTGGCCTGGAAAACCTCGTGGTCAAGCTTATCGAACGAGCCGATCGCGAAAAGAAGGCGGAAGGCGAATGCGAAGTGCAGTTCATGAAGAATGCCAAGATCAATGGCCGGACTTGCACACTGCTGCAAGTGAAACATCCCGTCAAGCGCCCCCAGTTTGATTTCCACCTGGCGCAGATCTTCATCGACGACGAGTTTCAACTCCCCATCCGCTACGCGGCCTATAACTGGCCGGAGAAGGAAGGGGATCAGCCCGCCGTGCTGGAAGAATACACGTACCTCAACTTGAAGTTGAACGCTGGCCTGGCCGATGCCGACTTCGATCACAACAATCCAAACTATAA
>JBGSHH010000820.1:0-12281 GCA_041752355.1 Pirellulaceae bacterium
ACCGGCTTCGTTGTGCGTGTCGGTTTTCGGCAACAGCTTACCGGCGATCGTTTGAAACAGCGTTTTGCTTGCCATGATGATTCTCCTCAGGCCAAAGGTTGGGAATGTTTGTTCTGCATGCCTGTTGTATGGAGAAGGTGCTAATGCATGGCGTGTGCCAAAGTCGGCGGAATTCTACGGACAGATATCTAAGTGTATTTCTCGAAATGCTTTACGTCGTTTTCGTTGATTTGGCCCGATATCGCTTACTGCTCATATAGCGATAACACAGGATTGTGCTTTATACTGGCGTATATGAAGCAATCGCGTTCGCAAGTCGTGGTCGGTGTGCTGGGGAGCAATCTCGATGGCGGTAAGTCTCAGACTCGCTGGAATCGGTGGCGGCCCAGTGTCGCGCTTTGTCAGCATGAAGAATTACTGATTGGGAGATTTGAGCTGCTGCATCAGCCGCAGGAACAGGAACTCGCGGAACTCTTGGCGAGCGATATCCAGTCGGTTTCACCCGAGACGGAAGTCCGCCTGCATGCGGTGGCGTTTCGCGACCCGTGGGATTTCGAAGAAGTCTTCGCCGGGCTCTACGGTTTCGCCCAAGGCTATGACTTTCGGACCGATGACGAAGAGTATCTGATTCACATCACCACCGGCTCACACGTGCAGCAGATCTGCATGTTCCTCCTGGCCGAGTCGCGGCATCTGCCGGGGACGCTGTTGCAAACCTCACCGCCGCCGCGCGACGCCGTGGGCGAGGGGACGTTTCGCATCATCGACCTGGATCTTTCGAAGTACGATGCGCTCGCGCAGCGGTTTGCGATCGAGAAGCAAGCCAGCTTGACGTTCCTGAAATCGGGGATCGAGACACGCAACGCCGCGTTCAATCATCTCATCGAACAGATTGAACGCGTGGCGATCGCCAGCACGGTGCCGCTGCTGATCACCGGGCCGACCGGCGCAGGCAAGTCACAATTGGCGGCGCGGATTTACGAACTCAAACGGCATCGCGAACAGGTTCGTGGCGCGTTTGTTGAAGCAAACTGCGCTACGCTCCGCGGCGATCAAGCGATGTCCACGCTGTTTGGACATATCAAAGGGGCCTACACCGGCGCCACCAACGCCCGAGCGGGCTTGCTCAAGAGTGCCGATGGGGGCGTGCTGTTCTTGGATGAAATCGGTGACTTAGGCATCGATGAGCAAGCGATGCTGCTGCGCGCTATCGAAGACAAACGGTTCTTGCCAGTGGGATCGGATAAGAAAGTCGCCAGTGATTTTCAATTGTTGGCAGGCACGAATCGCGATCTCGCCCTGGAAGTTCAGGCGGGTCGTTTTCGCGAAGACCTATTGGCTCGAATCAATCTCTGGACCTTTTGCTTGCCAGGCCTGGCTGAACGCCGCGAAGACATCGCGCCGAATCTCGAGTACGAGCTCGATCGCTTCGCTTCGCGGACAGGCCGCAAAGTGACGATGAACAAGGAAGCTCGCGTTTCGTTTTTAAGCTTCGCAGAATCGGAGGAGGCACTCTGGACGGCAAACTTCCGCGATCTGAACGCCGCTGTGACACGCATGGCGACATTGGTCGTCGGAGGTCGCATCAGGAAAGACGATGTGCAAGCGGAGATTGCGCGGCTCAAGCAGGCATGGGGTCGCGGACACGGCCAGCAATGCGACGATACTTCGTTAAGCAGGTTCTTAAGCGACGAGCAACTGCAAGCGATCGATCTCTTCGATCGCGTTCAACTAGCGACGGTGATTCAGGTGTGCCGAGATTCCCATTCGCTTTCGGAAGCGGGACGAAAACTGTTCGCCGTCTCGAGACTTACCAAGGCGCAGCCCAACGACGCCGATCGCTTGCGCAAGTATCTGGCGCGATTCACACTATCGTGGGCCGATATTGACGGCAGCTAAATACGCAAGAAGATCTTCCGCCGATACATCCATAGCACGATGAGCCATAGCACCAACAACGTCAGACCACGTTCCATCAGCGGCTTCCACGTTTCGCCGAAAGTGTTGTAGATGTCTTGGCCCAAATGAATCTGGGTTTGCCGGCGGATAAAACCGCTGCTTAACTGCCACAGGCAATAGAGCGTGATGGGATTGAGCCCCACGACCACGAGTGGAAACGCCCAACCTTTCCTCTGGCGCCAATCGATCACCGCCACGAAGCCTGCCAGCATCAACGTCACCCAGCCCGTGCTGTAGAGGGCCCAGCTCGGCGTCCAGATGCGTTTGATGCTGGGACAAATACCGCTGAGGTCCAGTGCCATCCCCAGCAAGATGCCGGCCACGCCAGAGATTACCAAACGCTTCAGCTTCGCGCCCATCGGCAACTCGCTACTGAGCAAACGTCCCGCCAGCAAACCAAAGGTCATCGTCGCGAGCGAAGGTATAAAGTTCAACGTTTGATATCCGCCCGAACTGTGCGTGAACGGTGATTCGCGGGGAAAAAGATTGAGAAACCATTGATCGAACGCTGCGGCGAGATTCGCGTTCTTCTCCCAATGCGCCGCGAAACCGGTCAAATGCGGCCAATCGCTCGGAACGCCCACCGTCTGCCAGTCAAAATCGACACTCGGCAGCGGATAGAACGCAAACGCCAAACCGTAGGTCAACAGAATGCCAAACGCAACGAGCCACGGCGTACGCGGCCCCGTGAAAGCCAGCAAAAAGAGGAACGGATAGCCCAGGCCAATCTGTGCTAATACGTTGTTGAAGCCCCAATCGGTCTGCTTGCTCCAGGCGGACGAAAGAAACACCGCCAGCAATACTAACAGCAGCGCCCGCCAAAGTGCATGAAAAAACATCTTGGCGAACGACTCGCCTTTGGCCTGACGGTTCGCAATCGACCAAGGCAAGGCGATCCCAACCATGAACATAAACGCGGGCTGGATCAAATCCCAAAGCGAACAGCCACGCCAGGGCACATGCTCGCAATGAAAGCCAACAAACGACCAAACGCGACTGTCAGGATAGTGTTCCGCGATTTCTGTTAGCCCTAATCCCGCCGACGCCATCAACAACATGATCGCACCGCGAAAAGCATCGAGCGAAACAAGACGTTCACGAGCAGGCATAGCGGCCAAACGAGAGAGGTGAGTTTTGACGGAATCAATCCAGATAGATGAACTCGCTAGTGTTGAGAATCGCCAGGCACGCATCGACGAGTGCCGCTGCGGCGTAGGGATCATTGAGTTCCGTCGCAGGCAAGGGGAGCGCCAACTGGGTGGCGGGGCGCCCATCTTCTCGCAGTGTTCTTGTTTGCGAGTCCAAGAACTGAGCGAACTCCGCGCGTTCTGCTGGCATTAGAGCGCGCGAGAGACATTGCGCGTAGATGAATTCAATTTGCCGGGACTGATCTGGTGAATCGGCAAGAGCTCGTCCCGCCACGTGTTGCGCCATCAACTGGCAGAACTCACTATTGAGAAGCAACAACGATTGGGTGGCGGTGGTCGAGCGATACCGAACCGCGCAACTCGCTTCCGCAGCAGGACGACCAAAGGCATCAAACATCGGAAAACGCAGATTGCGTCGCGCAAAGACATAGACGCTGCGCCGATAGTGATCGTCGATCCGCTTACTGGTCGTCCACTGATCCTTGAGCAAGGTGCCCTTAAGTTCTTCGGCGAGAGGTGGAAACACGCCTGGGCCACCATCCGCATACACCAAAAGGCCGGCACTCGTCAGCATGGCGTCGCGGAGCATCTCGCCTGTCAATCGCTGCCGTGGAAAGCGACTGTAAAGCTTGTTGTTGGGGTCCTGTTCTAGTCGAGCATGCCAGGTTGCATCCAGCGGTGTCGCCCGGCTCGCCTGTTGGTAAGTGGCTGAACAGACGATCAATCGATGGAGTCGCTTCAGACTCCAGCCTTGTGCGCGCAACTCCGTCGCCAGCCAATCGAGCAATTCGGGATGGGTGGGCTCCGTGCCGAGCAATCCAAAATCACTTGGCGTGCCCGACAGCCCCCGGCCGAAATGTTGCTGCCAAACGCGATTGACGATGACGCGCGCTGTGAGCGGCTGCTGCGTGTTGACGAGCCAGTCAGCCAAATCCAATCGTGGGTGTGACGTAATCCGAACGTTCTCCTTCTCATCCACGCTCGCGATACGCGGAAAGCCTGGTTCCAACTCCGCGCCGGGTCGACGATGATCGCCACGAATCCAAAGTCGAGGTTTCGCCACCTCGCGCTGTTGCTGGAGTGCATTGTACGGAACGTCACGCTGCAACTTGGGAATGGCGGTCTCAAACACAGCGCGGAGACGATAAAAGTCAGCCTGACTGAGCGGATCGTATTTGTGATCGTGACATTGCGCACAACCCAGTTGCAGGCCTAGAAAGACGGAGCTCACAGTCGCTGTTAACTCATTCAGCAACACATGTCGCCGTTCCGCCTGATCGTTGATATCGGGCATGTCCGGACCAGAGAGGCAGAACATCGTGGCGATCGGCTCCGCGTCTTCCTTCAACAAATCACCAGCGAGTTGGGCACGCACGAATCGATCATAAGGCAAATCACGATTGAAAGCGTCGATCACCCAATCGCGATACTTCCAAGCGTCGGGTCGTACCTTATCGTGCTCGAAGCCGTCGGACTCCGCGAAGCGCGCCAGATCGAGCCAAATCTGCGCCTCGCGTTCGCCATAGGCCGGCGATGCCAAGAGACGATCGACTTCGCGCTCGAATGCGTCAGGGGCGGTATTGTTGAGGAAACGCTGCAACTCTGCGGGGGTCGGCGGCAACCCAATCAAGTCAAACGACAATCGTCGAAGCAGCGTCGCCCGATCCGCCGACGGCGCAGGCGAGAAACCGCGTTGCTCCAACTTGGCGAGGATGAAGGCATCAATGCCATTATTGACCCAAAGACTGTTACGCACCGTGGGTGACACCGTGCGTTTGATTGGCTGAAAAGCCCAGTGCTCACGATCCGCATCCGTGATGGGGGACTCTTGGATGGCTTCTGCCGCGTACGATGGTCGTGCGTGTGCGAAAGCTAACAGGGCAAGCAAGCATAGCGACAGCCGAAGTGGTTGATTCATTGCGGACTACCTTACGCCAGAATGTCCTTGACGACTTCCACGTCGCTCGTGGGTCCTATCAACCGCTCTTCCAAGCCATTGTGATAGAAGCTAAGCCGCTCGGGGTCGATTCCCAACAAATGCAGGAGCGTGGCGTGAAAATTGCGCAAATGGATCGGCTTCTCGACTGCACGCAAGCCCACGGCGTCGGTCGCGCCATAGGCCATGCCCGGCTTAACGCCCCCGCCAGCAAGCCACACCGTATATCCCCACGGATTATGGTCGCGTCCTTTGCCTTGCTCGCTCATCGGCATTCGGCCAAACTCGCCGCCCCAAATGATGAGGGTGTCGTCCCACAAGCCGCAGCGTTTCAAATCCGTAAGCAGCGCGGCAACGGGTTTGTCGGTGGCGAGAGCGTAACGCGAATGATTCTTCAGAACATCGTCGTGCGCATCCCAACCGTTTGTATCGCCGGAATAGACTTGAATAAATCGCACGCCACGCTCTGCCATGCGGCGCGCCAATAAACACTTCTCGCCGAATTCGCGAGTTTCCTTGCGATCGATGCCGTACAGCTTTAAAGTCTCTGCCGATTCCGTTCGCATATCGACCAATTCAGGTGCGGCCGATTGCATGCGATAGGCGAGCTCATACGCCTTGATGCGAGCGGCGAGTTCATCATCGTTGTCGCGCTGTTCGAGATGCTGGCGATTGAGCTTCTGCAGGAACTCGAGCGTGGCTTGTTGTTGTGGCGCGGAGACGTTCGGCTGCGGACGCAAATGCAGAATTGGTTGCGATCCAGAGCGCATGGTCACCCCCTGATGCGATGCAGGGAGGAAACCATTGCCCCAGGCCGCCGCGCCACCTTTGGTTGTGCCGCCGGGATCAGGC
This sequence comes from Pirellulaceae bacterium, assembly GCA_041752355.1. GTDB lineage: Bacteria > Planctomycetota > Planctomycetia > Pirellulales > Pirellulaceae > JAEZGD01. The sequence continues at coordinate 5,896 of JBGSHH010000820.1, forward strand.
AAGACGACAAACGCAGGCAGATCGCGATTCTCACTACCCAGGCCATACGAAATCCAACTTCCCACGCTGGGATGACCAAGCAGCACGCTGCCAGTATTGGATTGATACATCGCCTGGGGATGATTCACGCTATCGCCATGTAGGCTGCGTAGCACGCAAAGTTCGTCAGCGTGTTGGGCAATCTCCGGCAGAAACTCGCTGATCTCCAACCCCGACTGGCCATGCTTGTGAAACGGCTTCACAGGCGGAAGCAGAGGATTCTCCGCCACCTTGCGTCGCGTCATGACCATGCCAAAACCATCCGGCAAAGGTTGACCAGCGAACTTCGTTAAATCGGGCTTGGGATCGAATAGATCGACATGACTAGGCCCACCATGCATAAACAACCAGATCACCCGCTTCACGCGCGGCGCAAAATGCGGCTGCTGTGCCACCGATTCCTTGGCCTGGCTTTCCTCTGCCAACATGGACGCCAACGCCAATAGGCCCAGTCCTCCGCCAGCATGACGGAGAAACGATCGTCGCGAATCGCGGGTTGTAATCGGTGGATTCATGTGGCAAAAGCATAAGGGAATGGCGATGCATCCCTCATGTTAGTGAAAATGGCGCTAACTTGCAAAGAAGCATCGCGGCCGCGCGACCGACTCAAACCCATCGCCCGTGCCATTCTGCTCAATCTCGGGCTGATTGGCACGGTTTTTCCGAGCGATGGGCGACAAACTCGACGTCACGGTCGATTGCCTAGATTGCAAATACGACATAGACTTTCGGGTATTCAAACGTCGGGTGCTTTCTTCCCGCCGTACAAAGCATGACTCACTAGATAACGCATCAAACTCGCGGTTGAAGTGGGGAACCATGCCGGTTGCAAGATGCTGATCGAGGCATCATCAAGCAAGCATGACTACTCTTCCTAAACCACTGGAACGACTGACTCTATTCCCACAGTTAATGTTTGCTTGCAACGAGTGCCCCGCGATCGTTGCTTCTTAGTCGTTGTGCATTCACGACAAGTTCACACTGCGATGTTAGAGAGGTAAAGCCATGAAACGCCAACTGCTGTTCACCTTACTGACTGTTTCGCTGCTGCTAAGCCCACTGGATATCTGCTTCGGCCGTGGCTTTGGGGGCGGTGGACGAAGTTTTGGAGGAGGCGCAAGTTTCGGAGGAGGCGCAAGTTTCGGGGGTGGCGCAAGTTTTGGAGGGGGCGGGAGAAGCTTCGGCGGTGGCGGTGCTAGTTTTGGCGCAGGCAGTCGCAGCTTTGGTGGTGCTGGTGGATTTGGCGGCGCCGGAGGTAGCTTCAGCGGTGCCAATCGAAGCAGCTTCGGAGGTGCGGGCGGACTAGGTGGAGGCAATCTCGGTGGCGCAAACTTCGGCGGTGGCACAGGACTAGGCGGATTGGGCGGCAACAACTTCGGCGGCGACCGTGGTGGTATCGGTAGCTTCGGCGGTAGCACGAATATCGGAGGGTTTGGTGGGTTGGATCGCGGTGGCATAAACGCCGATGGATTGGGAGGAAACTTCAATCGCTCCAATCTGGGCCAGGCCGGATTCGGACAAGACGCGTTTGGCGATCGCTTCTCCGGCGCCAATGTCAATCGCAGTCAGCTCAACAACTTCTTAGGCCTGCCGTCGGACGAAGGGATGCACAGTCTTAGCGGCGCAGGCGGCAATTTTGGCGATAATTTTGATGTCAATCATGGCTCGGTCGAAGGTCCACGAGGCGGATATGCGGCGGGTACAACCGTGACGGGGCCACAAGGCAACACCGTTGGTCGTGGCGCGGCGGTAGGTCCCAACGGCGGTGTGGCCGCAGGACGAGGTTTTGAAGGGGCAGGGGGCGCGGCTGGCTTTCAAGGTGCCGCAGTTGGTCCCAATGGTCGCGTGGCGGCTGGTAGCGCGGTGCGCGGACCCAATGGCGGTGCTGCAGCGCGCGGAGTGGTTGCTGGACCCAATGGAGTCGCTGGCGGATTCGCACGCGTCTCGCCGTCGGGACGTTATACAGCTGCCGCAGCTGTTCGCACGAACTATGATCATTGGGGTGTCTATGGTCGGGGCTGGTACACCGATCACCCTGGTGCCTGGTTTGCTGCTGGCTGGGGCGCCGGCGCAGTGTGGCGCGCGGCCACGTGGGATTCCCTCGGCGATTGGATGAGTTACTATCCAGCGCAGCCTGTCTACTATGACTATGGCACCAACGTGACCTATCAAGATGAGAACGTCTATGTGAATGGTCAAGATGTTGGCACTTCGCAACAGTATTATGACGAGGCTGCCGATCTCGCCAGCACCGGCACGACAGCCGAAGCACCAGCCGATGGTGACTGGTTGCCGTTGGGTGTGTTCGCGCTCACCAAGACGGGGGCGACAAAATCGGATGTGACGATTCAACTCGCGGTGAACAAAGATGGTATTTTGCGCGGCAACTACACCGACACGGTCACTGGTAAGACGCAAGTGATTCACGGCTCGGTCAACAAGCAAACCCAGCGCGTCGCCTTCACCGTAGGCGACAACTCCGCGAATGTCGTCGAAACGGGACTTTACAATCTGACCAAGGACGAAGCCCCGGTGCTGATTCATTTGGGCGCAGACAAAACCGAGCAATGGTTGCTGGTGCGCCTCGACCAGCCCAAGGATCAGTCCGGCGCAAGTTCTTAATTTCGAAAACCAGGCAAGTGACGTTCGTCGATGCTCTCACTTGCCTACTTATCTGATTGCAGGATTCATGAGCGGCAAGAAGTCGGCCAATCACAAACCATCCAAATCATCTCCGCCAGCGCCTCCGATAGCGCGCAAATTAAGCCTGCGCGACGCGCTGATTCCCGTCATCGCCACCATTGTGGGCGTAGCAATGGGCATCGGTTGGTGGCAAATCACTCAACCCACCGTCACAACGAAGAATGTCGTGCCCTTGGAGGACTCTGACGAACGAAAGTCCCCGGCGGAAGATGTAGAGGAAACGCCGGTCGAATCCTCTGCCGTCAGTTCCGCTGCACCAACATTCAAAACACTGATTGGGAAATGGGTCCGCAATGACGGTGGCTACATCATCAATATTAAGAACGTTAATGATGGCGGCCAAATTGAAGCGGAGTATCTTAATCCGCGCCCCATCCATGTAGGCAAAGCGGAAGCCAAGCAAGATCGAGATCGCCTCCTTGCGTATGTGGAATTGCAAGACGTAAACTATCCCGGCTCATCTTACACATTGCAGTATGAGCCCGACTCGGATCAGCTTACAGGCATCTACTATCAAGCGGTGCAACAGCAGCGCTTTGAGGTCGTCTTCAATCGTTTGAAATAGCTTTTTTTCAGTCTCGTCGACAGAGGAGTCATTGACATGCAACGGAGTTACGGGTCTTGGATACCGAAAGCACTTGCACAGGCGCTCGCCGGTCTGGTGATGCTGGCAGTCGTTGCCGGGTGCGTCAATGAGAATCGCGCCAAAACTAAAGCGGTGAAGCTGACCAAAGCCGCTGACACCAAACCAGCCGACGACGAATCGAACGCCGACGAAGTCCAAGTCACTGGCGCGCTCGGTTCCGCTAGCGCTACGACAACCATCAGTGGCAAGCAACTGCCAGCGCCGGATCCCAAGTTTGGCGGCGTGATCAAGGACAATGCCGTCGATTCGAAAGCGTGGTGGGCTCCGCGCATTGTGCCCCCTAAGCAAGCTCCCAATGTGCTGCTGATCATGACCGACGACGTTGGCTTCGGCGCGCCGAGTACGTTCGGCGGCGTGATTCCCACGCCTGCCCTCGATCGGATTGCAAATACGGGGTTGCGCTACACCCAAATGCACTCCACGTCGCTCTGCTCGCCGACGCGGGCCGCGCTCATCACGGGACGCAATCACCACTCGGCGGGCTTTGGCGTGATCTCGGAGCAATCATCAGGCTTTCCCGGCTACAACAGCATCATCGAAAAGGACAAAGCAACCATCGGTCGCATTTTGAAAGACAACGGCTTTTCCACGTCGTGGTTCGGTAAGGACCACAACACGCCGACCTTCCAAGCCAGCCAGGTTGGACCTTTCGATCAATGGCCGACCGGTATGGGGTTTGAATACTTCTATGGCTTCGTCGGTGGCGATACCAGCCAGTGGCAACCGAATCTCTTTCGCAACACCACGCCTATCTACCCTTACATCGGCAAGCCCGAATGGAACCTGACCACCGCGCAGGCCGATGACGCGATCCAATGGATGAATCAGTTGAATCAAATCGACCCGAGCAAGCCGTTCTTCTGTTATTACGTTCCCGGCGGCACGCACGCGCCGCATCATCCGACTCCGGAGTGGATCAAGAAAATCAGCGACATGCACCTCTTCGATGAGGGTTGGAACAAATTGCGAGAAACGATCTTCGCTCAACAAAAGAAGCTCGGTGTGATTCCCGAAAGCGCCAAGTTGACTCCGTGGCCCAAGGAATTGTTGAAAGAATGGGACGCCCTCACGGCGGACGAGAAGAAGCTGTTTATCAAACAAGTTGAAGTATACGCGGCTTACCTCGCTTATACCGATCACGAAATTGGACGCGTGATTCAATCGGTCGAGGACATGGGCAAGCTTGACAACACAATCATCATCTATATCAGTGGCGACAACGGCAGTAGCGTCGAAGGGACCTTGCTCGGTACTCCCAACGAAGTTGCTTCGTTCAATGGCGTTGAAGTGCCCGTTGATGTGCAACTCAAGGACTTCTACGACGTGTGGGGCTCGGACCAAACGTATAACCACATGGCGGTGCCGTGGTCATGGGCCTTTTGCACACCCTTCAGTTGGACCAAGCAGGTCGCCTCGCACTTGGGTGGCACGCGGCAGGGTATGTGTGTGTCGTGGCCCGGACATATCAAAGATGTAGGAGGTATGCGTAACCAGTTTCATCACGTCATCGACGTCGTCCCTACAATTCTCGAAGTCTGCGGCATTCCCGCCCCTGCTGAAGTTGATGGCATCAAGCAGAAGCCTATCGAAGGCGTGAGCTTCGCCTATACCTTCGACGAAGCAAACAAAGACGCACCATCCACTCACAAGACGCAGTACTTCGAAATGATGGGCGATCATGCCATCTATCACGAGGGCTGGATTGCCAGCACGAAAGTTGTGCGTCCACCCTGGGAGATCGTCGGCGCGGTCAATCAAGATCCCACCAACAATGTCACCTGGGAATTGTACGACCTGACCAAGGACTGGACGCAGTTCGACGATGTCGCTGCTGCCAATCCCGAGAAGGTCAAAGAGCTGAAGGCGCTGTTCTTGACGGAAGCCAAGAAATACCAAGTGCTTCCTCTCGATGCGACCGTCGCCACTCGATTGGTGGCTCCGCGACCTAATATCACAGCGGGTCGTACGGAATTCATCTACGTCAAACCGTTGACCGGCATCCCGCAAGGCGATTCGCCACTGATCCTCAATACGTCCTATACCATCACCGCCGATATCGAAGTGCCGGACGATGGCGGCGAGGGAATCTTGCTCACTTCAGGCGGCCGTTTTGGTGGCTATGGGTTCTATCTCCTCAAAGGCAAGCCGGTGTTCGTTTGGAATCTGGTCGATCTGAAACGCGAGCGCTGGGAAGGAGCCGAGGCCTTGACCCCCGGCAAACACACGCTCGAGTTCGACTTCAAGTACGACGGACTCGGTGCTGGCACGCTGGCGTTCAACAGCCTGAGTGGCATCGGTCGCACGGGTATCGGTGTGCTCAAAGTCGATGGCAAGGAAGTCGCCAACCAGAAGATGGAACGCACCATTCCGCTCATTTTGCAGTGGGACGAAACGTTTGACATCGGCTCCGATACCGGCACACCGGTCGACGACAAGGACTATGAAATTCCATTTACATTCACCGGCAAGCTCAACAAACTGACGCTGAAAATGGATCGCCCGCAACTGACTCCTGATGACATTAAGAAGTTGGAAGCGGCCACGCGCAATAACAAGTCGAGTGAGTAGATTGCGCGTCGGCGATTGTCGACGAAAGAGACTCGCTACACCAATCCGAAGCGTTAGCGAGGCTTTTGCCAACAGAAGTTCAACTCACCGCTAAATCAGGAGCAGAGAATGAAGATTGCATTCACTTCTAGCGTACTTCTATGTGGTTGGCTAGCCACCGGCTTTCTCCTAGGTGCCGATGCAAAGCTGACGCCAGCGGAGGCGACTGCAATTGCTGAGGAAGCGTATGTCTACGGGTATCCGCTGATCACCATGGAGATGACCCGCCGCGTAATGACCAATGTTCGAGAACCCGAGGGTACGCGTGCGCCCATGGGACATCTCATTCGAATGCGAGCCTATCCGACGGCCGCATTTCGGGATGTCACCGCGCCCAATGCCGACACGCTCTACACCACGGCGTGGGTTGACGTGAAAAATGAGCCTTGGG
>JBGSHH010000821.1:0-2953 GCA_041752355.1 Pirellulaceae bacterium
ATGGTGAGGTACTTGTCTAAAACCGTGGCGCACTGGCTGAACCGATCGCCATCCATTTCGCCGGCGACATAGTACAGCGGTACGAGTTTGCCATTGGGCCAATAAAAGTTGATGTACTTGTCGACCGTCGCGCCAATGGGCAGCACGCCTGCCCACAAATCGGGATGCGCTAGCGCGATATCCCAAGCCGCATCACCTCCGATCGAATGCCCTGTGAGAAAGACGCGATCGGAATCGATCGAGAATCGAGCAAGCGCGTCGCGGAGGCTGAAAAGCACCGCAGCATGTTCGCGAGCAGAGAATTCGTACTTCGCTTGACGATCCTTGAGCCACACCGGTGCGATCACCACATAGCCGCGGCGCGACGCTTGACCGTATCGCATTTCGCGCATGGGATCGTAATCGCCGGCCCACCAGTTGAGTTGATCGGTCGGCTTTGCCAGGCCGCTGTTAAGGGTTACGATCGCCGGATAACGTCGATACGGGTTGTACTCGGGCGGCAATTGCACGTAATACTTCACATCCGGCTCGCCTGGCATTCCGGGCACGCTGAGTTCAAAGCCGCCTGGAGGATTTCCCTCTTTGTGCTCCGTCGCGATCGCTGGTTTCATGTTGGCCAGCAACTTGGCGATGTAGGTCGGGGCGCTCCCTTCCAAGCCTTCCAGCTTTTTGAGAATCTCTTCTCGCTCGGCACCGAGTGTGGAGCGCAAGTACTTCGCGACCAGATCGCGCACTTCAAACAGGCTGATGGCGACCGATAAATTCTCTGTGCCTTGTCCCGCGCCCAACAGCCAACCGGTGACCGCCAACGATAGTTTTTGATCGGGTTTGAGAGTATCGTCATCGGCCAAACGCACGAAATCGGCGAAGCGATCGAGATTGAATAGATTCAGGTCCGCGCCGATCTCCTCGCGAATCGGCGCGAGTTCGCTCCTTTGTTTCTCGTCGGGGAGCGCGGCTAGGTGCTTATCGAACAAGGCCAGGACATTCTTCCCTTGCTGCTCGCTGTCGAGATATTTTTCCAACACGTCACGCACACGCAACCGCGTTTCGCCAGCGACGCCTTCCGTCGGAAAGTCCTTCGACATGGCCATCGCCAGTTGCGGCTGTCCCGCATCGCGACGCAGTTCGATTTCCTGCAACAATCGCTTGGCGCTCTCTTGAGTGAGCAATTGCAGCAGATTCTTCACGTCGGCATCGGGGAATTGCTTTTTATAGTCGGCGACTTCCGCGCGGGCATCGTTGTAGCGTTCGGCTTCGATATAGAGTTGCACGATGCGCATGCGGGCGTCGTGATCATCACCAGCTTCGCCTCGCAGAATTCGACTTAACACTTCGCGCGGCAAGGAACTGGTGGCGATTTTGGTGGTCCACACATAGGACTGCTGACTGGCCACGCCGCGCAGCTCGATAAACTTCGGCGTGACCATCGTGATCCCTTGCACGACGTGAATCGGCCCCTTGCTGGTCTGCATGGAGAATATTCGCCGCCCCCATTCGTCGAAGGGGTCGATCTTGATGGGGACACCAACCGAAGTGACGCGCGAGCCTGTCTCGGCGACGCGCTGATCGACCTTGATGCGCAGTTGAGGACGACCGGCATCGAGTGAGGGCGTAATGTTCTGGACGTTATAAAACGACAGAAAGACGCGCCGCAGTTCGTCATCCACCAAGACAACCAATTCGGAGGCATTGGCGGGGGGATTCAGAGGATTGACCTGGATGCCGGATAAGCGGGCGACATTGCCGCTGACCTGATAGCCATTCTTGGTGGTGACCACTTCGGCAAACGCGGGCCGCGAACCTGTGAGCAGCAAAAGTGACAAGCACGCAACCAACTGTGGCCAGCGACTTGCCAAGGGTGTAAGAAAAGCCGACATCGCACCACCTTGTGAAAAGAAAGGCACCCTGGCCAAGTTCCATTCTGACGGGCTGGCGGGAGAAGTCAACGCAACACCCGCCCCTCACGACGCATTGCAAACCACAGTCGCGTAGGGTGTGGCGAGGAACGAGCCGCACCAGAATGGACGTCAGCACCCGTGGTGCGGCTCGTGGAACTCGCCACACCCTACTTTCCTTCCCCCGCGAAACGGTACAATCAGCGTATTCGTTAAACTCGCCGGAGAGCATTGTGATTCCCAGAGCCGCTATTTTGGGTTTGGTTGCGACCGCCGTGGTGCTATTGGTCGCACAGGCGGTCCTTATTGGAGGCTACGCGCTCGCTTCGGCGGCCCAAGACGCGGTGGGTGCCAAAGCCTTGTGGTGGGTCGCGATGAGCCTGTTGCTGCTGCTGGTGATCGACGTTTTGCTGCTGGTGGGGGCCATTGCACTGCGCGATCTCGACCGGCACGACGACTCCTGAGGCAACTTGGCCCGCCGCAGACTATAATCGAGGTTACGCTTCTTTGCTTCGCACCATTCCCCTGCCCCGCTGATCCATGCCTGTCAAGTTCAACTGCCAGCATTGCGACAGCACCTTGCGCGTGAGCTCGCGCAAAGCAGGACAACGAGTCACTTGCCCTCGCTGCCATCAACAGGCAACTGTGCCGCAGGCGGAAGACGCCTCCGCGCTCGCCGGCAAGCCCATGGATCGGGTTTCTCCGCCGTCAGCAATGCAACCCACCGTCGCGCCAACCGAAGAAGAGCCCGCGGAAGTAACGCTCGACGACAGCATTCCCTTACCTCCTCCCCCGCCGGAAGACTTCGCCCCCGAAAATCCCGCCTGGGAATCGATGGAGGATGAAGTCACTTGGGTCTATGAGAACAATGAACCACAACCACACGCCTACGATCCGCAGGCGGCGCTAATCGACTACGACAAAATCGCGTTGCCTAGGTATGTCCTGTATGGCCAAGGAGCACTGCTGGGAGCGGTCGCGATTGTGTCGCTGCTGCTGGGACTATTGATCGGGCGCGGGACGGCACCACGCGTGGCAGAAACCAATGTCGCGCG
>JBGSHH010000822.1:0-1858 GCA_041752355.1 Pirellulaceae bacterium
GTGGAATGTTGAACGACAACGGACTGCGGATTAAGTTGAATCTCAAGGAGATCAGTTTACCATCTGAGCACTCCAATTTCTCGAAAACGTGGATTGCTAGGCGTGGCTCGATTCCCCCATCAGGACGTCGGCCGTTTCGTCGATCAATTCCCCGCCGATCGCATGAACGTGTGCCCCCGCCTTGCCATAATCGTAGCAAAGCTCCCGGCAGTTAGCGTGCTGCGCTCACGCGAAAAGCGGCACCGGTAGCGCCTATCGGTCACATCGACCGATGTAACTGGTCTATCGAACGAAGCACTCGCAGTTTGAAACGTTGACAGACCAAGTACCAAACACACATCTACTTCACCGCCTCCCGCGCCGCTTCATACGCCCGCCGCAAGGCCGCTCGCACCGACCGGGGCATTATGGGACTTGGGCGGCCTGCCATTTTTCGGCGAAAGCTTGAACTCCTGCGGCGATTTGCGAGCGCTGTTCCGGCGAGCTATGCTGAGCGGTCGTGTCGATCATTTGCATGAAATACGCGCGCTCCTCGGCGGTGAACGGGCAGCCGATGTTGCCGCGCGGCCCGTCGCAGTTAATCAGTTCGTGGCCGTCGCTGTCGAGGATCGCCATCCACGGGATATCGCTTCTCTGCGAGCCGTATAGCTTTGCCTGAACCTCCTGGCCATGTTCCATTTCATCGACATCGATCTTGACGATGAGATAGTCCGGTTGAAATAGCGCTGCGTTTTGCTGGAACATGTCCTCTAGCACATGACACCATTTGCACCACGGCGCGCTCAAATAGACGAGCACACGTTTGTCCTCGGCCTTCGCTTGAGCAAGAGCTTGGTTCAAGACGTGCTCGGCATTAAGGGAAGCCGCCGGAGCGGGAATTGGCCCGTTCGATGATGAGCATCCGGCGAAGAGCAGGCCGGCGATACCAAGGATGATTGCCCTCGACATAAATACTCCGTGATTGAAGATCCAAGAACTGATATCGCATCCGCACTTGGCCCAAACGCCGTCGGTGGCGGTCTTTAACGGGCATCGCCGCAAAGTATGACGCGCCAGCTGACGAAAAGCAAACTTGGCGGACTCCGAGGCAGAAGAAGATCCTCGGACATTTGCGTCCCTCGCGACGCGACACCAGCCAACGAGAGAACGCCCACACGCGCAAACGTGGAGCGTTGTGTGCCCAGCCGGATGGCCGATTAGCGATCTATCCAGCGTTTGAGGATGGCAACCGCCGAGGCGAAGTTGCGGAGGCCATCGACATGCTCGTGCCGCCACCAACCTTCTTCGCGATACCAGCCAGCCGACTTCTTCACGGGGTGGCCGGTGTTCGCCTGAGGACCACCGGCCTCTTCGACCGCGAATGTTCCCCCTGACCGGACCACGAATCGAGGAGATACTCGCCACGGAGCTGACCATCGTCGCCAAGGACGAGTTCAAAGCCTTGGTTTGGCACGTATTCAACGGAGATGGACTGCCCGATGCGAATCCACGTCCCCGACGGACGATGCTCGATGCCCGGGTCGCCTGAAAACGGGGCGAGGTTGCTTGGGAGTTTCTGACGTACTAAGAATTCGCCATCCTTGCGGAACTGGTAGCTGACATCTTGTCCCGAATCGTCGGTCCACACGCCTTCCAATCCAAGGTGGGCCTCCGTCCGCAGTCGCTCTCCTTCGTGTACGTTCCACCACAGCCAACCTCCTAGACAAAGCGCGGTGAGCGCGAGAGCGCCGACGGCAAACACCACAAACCGGTAGACGCGGCGCTGGGTCTTGGGTTGCTCGTTCATGATTCCCTCTCCCGCTGAACGATGAAGCCGGGCCGGCGACTGGTGAGACTTTGACCCCTGGAAACTACATAC
>JBGSHH010000823.1:0-8824 GCA_041752355.1 Pirellulaceae bacterium
GCAATTGCTCCCTCTCCCCGTGGGAGAGGGCTGGGGTGAGGGTTTAGAAACGTCGCTTGGCATTCCATGCTCATACGCGCATCACTCTAAAACCCTCATCCGGCTTCGTTCCTCAGCCACCTTCTCCCACGGGGAGAAGGGTAAGGAAATGGTCGCATCCCATGCACGCAACGACTATGATTCAAGATCGGCTCCTCTCCTAGCATCCGGGACGATCGCATGACGTGGCTCTTCGAAAATCCGCTTCCCATCCTCATCATGGGCGGGCTAACGCTGGCGATCATCGCAGGCGGCTGGTTTCAGACGCAGCGCAAGGAACTGGTGATCGCGTTCATCGCGGCGCTGGTCGTTTTCGGCGGGGCGCTAGTACTCGAACGCTCGATCGTCACCGATGGCGAGCAAGTCGAGCTGGTGATCGCACAAATCGCGCGCGAGGCGGAAGCCAACGACGCGGCCGCGCTAGCCAAACATTTCCACAGCAGCGCAGGCGATATGCGTTCTCAACTATCCACCGAGATGGCGGTCTTTCAAGTCAAGAAGGTGAGTATCAAGAGCAATCTCAAAGTCATCGTCGATCCGCGTGCGCTTCCCAAGCGAGCGGTGGCCACCTTCAATGTCGTGGCCACCATCACCGACAAGACCGGCACCTTCAAAGAGCAACCCATTCCACGCTTTGTCACCGCCAACTTCGAACTGGAAGATGGCCAGTGGCGCTGCATCGACTACAAGCATGAAGACCCGCAACGCGGCATGCAGATTCGCGACTAGCGAGGTGTGGTGATGAACAGGATTCCGCGACTATTGTGGTATTTGGCGGGAATCTGGGGCGTGTTCATCGTATTGGTGATGCTCCCTGGTTTGAATGCGTGCATTGGCGATGGCCATGGAGACTTGGAAGTAGTGTTTCAGGTCGTCGATTCCAATAGCGGCCTACCTATAGAAAACCCGAACGTCGTTGTGAATGAGATCCAAGATGGGATTAGTGTGCCGGCACCAACTGTTCCGCCGCTGTTAATTGATTCCAATCGATCGGTGTTCGTGCAATCGAACAATGGCTTCTCGACGTACGATTACATGCTCGGGCCGTTTACCTATTACAGTAAGCTCTATGTCCAAACGCCGACATGGCGTGTCACCGTCTATGCGGAGGACTACGAAACGCAAGAGATTGGATTTCTACCGCATTACGTGCGAGAACTTCCACATCCACCCGAACCAGAACGTCTTCGGCCTGGAGTGTATCGCAAAGTCATGCCAATACGCATGACGCGCCAACAGGAAGTTGGCTCGTGCGAGTGAAGAGTTACGTTCCCCCGATGCCGCTGCTGGGTGGACGATCCCAGGTACCGCGATTGAGCGGCGAGTTTTGATTCGAGTAAGGCGAGATTCCGCCGGGGCCGGGTGGGCCAAAACCAGGGCCATAGCCGGAACCATGGCCAGGGAAGTTCTGTCCTGGTGGTGTTTGCCAGGCTGGCGGAAGGCCTTGGTTGTTGCCCCAACCTGGTCCCGGTCCAGGTCCAACGCCGCCTCCATTCCAAGGCGCGCCACCATAGTAACCGCCGAGCCCAGCGAACGGCGCGCCCCAGGCGGCATACGGCACCGAGTACGGACGAAACGGAAATTGCCACTCGCCATAAGGACGCACGGGATTGCCCCATTCTTCCGTCAGATGCAAACGGTCGAACGAGCGGCCGATCTGCAAATTGTCTTGCGTATAGCGAAAGCCGCTGGCGACGTAGTTGGCGCGCGTGTTGTTGGAATAGACCGGCCCAATGGGCGTGTACTGCTGCACCCGTTGGCCGTTCTGCGGATCGTGCGTGAACTCGCCAGGGGCGGTGATCCAATCGGCCGCGGCACAGGGTACCGCGAGAGCGAGGACGAAGAGAAAGATGAAGTATCGCATGGCGGCTAACTCAAGTTGCTGATGTCAATGTTGATTAATCGTTCGCCTCCTTGCCTTTCGTAGGATGGATTTCCAAATCCGTCCCGATGGTCGTTGTCTCGCGTAGCGCCGTTGATCCTCGCTTACGCTTCGGGTTAGTGTCGCTTTCGGAGGATGGATTTCCAAATCCGTCCCTGTAATAACGGTGATCCTCGCTTACGCTTCGGGTTAGTGTTGCATTCGCAACTCATGGCGTCTGCGGTCGTGTCACCATTAACTCACCCGCCTGTGGGTCCCACACATACTTGTGACCCTCCGGCAGTTTCGGCATTTTGCTTTCCAGGTTGTTGGCAACGATGATCTCTTTCCAGAATTCGTCGTGCGTTGCTGGCAAGCGATCGTTGGTTGCTTTGTATAAGTTCAACGCTTGCGGAATCTGAATCTCAAACACCACGCGTTCTTGCACGCGGAAGTACTGCCGCACGGGTTCGGTGACGATGCCGCCGCCGTAAGTTGTTCCTTTGCCCGTCACGCCAGCTTCCGCTTTCACGGTTTCGGTGGCTGGCGGTGGAATCACAGGTGGCGCGACGACAGGCGGCGCAACCACGGGAGCCACCACCGGCGGCGCAGGTGTCGGCGTACTGGCGACCTTCTTGTCACAGCCCAGCGTCGTCAGCGAAACGATCGCGATCGCGATCCAAGTTGTTCTCATCATCGCCCCTGGGTAGTTGGTTTTTGTGTTTTATGTTTCGTAGGATGGGTTTCCTAACCCGTCCCGGTTGGTCTGGTGCGGCTCGTGGAACTCGCCACACCCTACTTTCTATAACCTCAAACCCCAGTCCTGCATCTCTCGCAACGTCGCCTGCTTGGTCATGTTGTACTGCAACGCGGTGACGGTCACATAGCCTTTGGAGAGCGCCGTCAAGTCGGATTCTTCATTGCCCGGCTTCGGTGGCGGATCATTCGTGGCCCAGTAATAGGTTCTCCCTTTGGGGTCGGTTCGCTTGATGTACGCTTCGCCATATCGCTCCACCCCCATCGGCACCACTTTCAATCCGATCGGATTATGGATGGCGGCGGTGGGAATGTTGATGTTGAAGAGTTGCGCGTCCGGTCCTTGCTTGGCTAGTAGTTGTTCGATCACCACCCACGCCATGTCGGCGGCGCGGGTGTAGTTCGCATGTTCGTCATACTCCAGCGAGACCGCGATGCTGTTGATGCCGAAGAACGCCCCTTCGATGGCGGCCGCCACCGTGCCGCTATACAGCACGTTGATGCCAGCGTTCAGTCCGCTGTTGATGCCGCTGATCACCACATCGGGACGACGGGGGAGCAATTCGACACAACCAATCTTCACGCTATCCGCCGGGCTTCCTTCGACCGCCCAGCCACGCCGGCGATCGCCTTGGAATACTTCTTTACAGATGAGAGGTCGCAGAAAAGTTATCGTGTGCGCCACGCCGCTTTGCTCGGTTGCCGGAGCTACCGTCACCACGTCGGCCACCTGCCGCAGCTTGTTTTCCAAAGCTTCCAGGCCGGGGGCGTAAATACCGTCGTCGTTGGTGAGGAGCACAAGCACGGGAGCATCGATCCGTCAGAAAGTGGCGAAACATCCTTGAGAGGCACAGGTCTAAGCTTAATTGGCGGCGAGCGGGAAATCAACTGCTTGGGGTGTAAGTCGTTTGGCGAGAATGGGTTGTGAGGCGTAAATGGCCCAATGGCGAAGTCCGAATGACCAAGGAAAATGCGGTCTGACTCCTCCCCCATTGGTCATTCGGACTTCGTCATTCGGGCATTCCCTCTTCCGCCTCGCGCCTCTAAAATACGCGATTCGCCTCTCCCGCTGCTGGTCAGCGGGTTTTTCGTTTGCAGAAAGGGACGCACGGATGACCGCCAATCGCGCCTCGGCCGATGTGGGCCAACTCGGCATTGCCAAGGAGCGGATTCTCGTCCTCGACTTCGGTTCGCAGTACGCACAACTCATCGCCCGACGGGTGCGCGAGCAGAATGTTTACTGCGAGATTGTCCGTCACGACATCGCCGCCGAACAAGTCGCCAGGCATGCGCCGCAAGGCTTGATCTTCTCCGGCGGACCCAACAGTGTCTACGAAAAAGGCGCGCCGCGCTGTGATCCCAAACTGTTCGATCTCGGCATTCCGGTGCTCGGTATCTGTTACGGCATGCAGATCATCTGCGATACGCTTGGCGGGAAGGTCGATAGTGCGCCCAGTCGCGAATATGGCCGCGCGAAAGTGAAAGTCACGTCGCACGAAGATTTGTTCGCAGGCGTGCTCGACGACATGGACGTCTGGATGAGCCATGGCGATCAGGTCACGCGCGTCTCGGATGATTTTGTCGCGCTCGCCCAGACCAATACCTGTCCCATCGCGGCGGTGAAGCACAAGAGGCTGCCGGTGTTCGGCTTGCAGTTTCATCCGGAAGTCACGCATACGCCGCGCGGCGGCATGCTCTTGCACAACTTTCTGTTCACGGTCTGCAAATGTGCCGGCACGTGGCGACTGGGAGATTTCGCCAAGGAAGCGATCCAGCAACTGAAGGATCGCATCGGCGACAATCGCGTGATCTGCGGACTCTCAGGCGGAGTCGATTCGGCGGTCACGGCGGCCATGCTCTATAAAGCGATTGGTCCGCAACTCTCCTGCATCCTGGTCGATAACGGCTTGCTCCGCAAAGACGAACAAGTCGCGGTGCTCTCCGAATTCACCAATCACTTTCATGCCGACTTGCATGTCGTCAAAGGGGAAGAGCGCTTCCTCAAGGCGCTCGCCGGCATCACCGAGCCACAAGAAAAGCGCCGCCGCATCGGTCATGCGTTTATCGAATGCTTCAAAGAGGAAGCGCTCAAGATCGAAGATGTAAAGTATCTCGCGCAAGGGACGCTCTACCCCGACGTGATCGAGAGTGGTGCCGCGCCCGATGGTCCCGCCGCCACGATCAAATTGCATCACAATGTCGGCGGCTTGCCTGCGGAACTGGGATTTGATTTGGTGGAGCCGCTCCGCGATTTGTTCAAAGACGAAGTGCGCCGTCTGGGTGTGGAACTCGGCTTGCCTGAGGATCTGATCTGGCGACATCCGTTCCCCGGCCCTGGCTTGGCGGTGCGTTGCTTGGGCGAGATCACCAAAGTGCGGCTCGACATTCTGCGCGAGGCGGACGCGATCGTGGTGAACGAAATCAAGGCGGCAGGTTTGTATCGTCAGACCTCGCAAGCATTTGCGGTGCTGCTGCCGGTGCAGAGTGTCGGCGTGATGGGAGACGCACGGACGTATGAAGACACCGTCGCTGTCCGCTGCGTGAACACCGACGACTTCATGACCGCCGACTGGACGCACTTGCCCTATGAACTATTGGCGCGAATCAGTACGCGAATCATCAACGAAGTCAAAGGCGTCAACCGCGTCTGTTACGACATTAGCAGCAAACCCCCGGCGACGATTGAGTGGGAATAGGCCGGAAGCAGCGGAGGAGTTAATGCGATACAACTTTCAACTTACTTCGACTAATCCAGAAGTGCTTGAACGTAAAGGGACGAATCCTTTCACGCGGAAGCCGACCGTTTTCCGGTCACCGGTAGGGATGTCAAAGGCCGAGCAAGAGGCGGTAAGTGAGACACTGCAAAGCATGGGCACCGTACCACACAATCGCGAGACCGGCGAAGACGCACATTTGATCGCGACCAAAGATGGAGCCTCCATTTCCGTCTTCATTACACATCACAACGGTTCGGTTGAGTTCGATGAATATCAATACGAGGTGGCGGAAATGCTGCATCGCATCGCCAGTGCCGGCAATTTAGCAATCCATCCTAGCGCGCTACCAGAGATCGTTGCAGTTACGAAAGTCTATCCAGAGGGATATTTGAAAGTGCGGAGTATCGTCCACGAGACATCTCAATCCCTGCATGAATGGCTAACGTCGAGTGATTGGCCATGGGCCGAAAATCCACCGATTTAAGAACCAGTTCGAAATGCGTATCCGTTATCGAGTCAGTTACTACAACTACTAAAGAATCATGGCCCAACAATACATTTTCCAGATGCGCGAGTTGGTCAAGAAGCATGGCCAGCGCGAGATACTCAAGAACGTTTGGTTGTCGTTCAACCCCGGCGCCAAAATTGGCGTCCTCGGTAAGAACGGCTCTGGCAAGAGCACGCTGCTCCGCATTATGGCGGGCATCGACAAGGAGTTCGATGGCGAAGCGAGCTTGAGCAGCGGCTACACTTGTGGCTACTTATCGCAAGAACCGAAGCTCAATACCGAAACGGACGTCTGGGGCAATTTGCAGGAAGCGGTCGCGCCACAGCGCGCGATCGTCGATCGCTTCAACGAAATCACCGGCTTACTCGGTGATCCCGATCTTAAGCCGGAGAAGATGGAAAAGCTCTGCGACGAGATGGCCCGTTTGCAAGACAAGATCGATGCCGACAACCTGTGGGATATCGATCGCGAATTGGAAATCGCGATGGAAGTGATGAACCTGCCGGAGCGCGATGCCAACGTGGCGACGCTCTCAGGCGGTGAACGGCGCCGCGTTGCGCTCTGCAAACTCTTGATGCAGAAACCCGATTTGCTGCTGCTGGACGAACCGACGAACCATTTAGACGCCGAAGCGGTGCAATGGCTCGAGCGGACGTTGCAATCGTATCACGGCACGATTGTCGCCGTGACCCACGATCGCTACTTCCTCGATAACGTCGCGCAGTGGATTCTCGAAATCGAGCGCGGGCATTGCCTCCCGTTCGAAGGCAACTACTCCGCCTGGCTCGTGCAGAAACAGCAACGCGTCGCCAAGGAAGAGAAGCAAAGCGAAGCCCGCGAGAAACTACTGCAGCGGGAGCTGGAATGGATTCGCATGTCCCCGCGTGCTCGTCAATCCAAGAGCAAAGCCCGCATCGATCGTTACGAGAAGATGGCAGCGGAGAAGTTCGAGGAGCGCTCCGACGAAATGGAAATTCAAATCCCGCCTGGCAAGAAGCTGGGCGATTTGGTGGTCGAAGCCAAGAACGTCAGCAAGAGCTTCGGCGACAACGTGTTGATCGAGGACCTCTCCTTCCGCTTGCCAGCAGGCGGTATCGTCGGTGTGATCGGCCCCAATGGTGCTGGTAAGACGACGCTGTTTCGGATGATCATCGGCGAAGAGAAACCCGACACCGGCGAGTTTCGCGTGGGTCCGACCGTCGAGCCAGGCTATGTCGATCAAAGTCGCGATTCGCTCGATCCCAACAAGAGCGCCTGGGAAGAGATTAGTGGCGGCTTGGACTACTTGGAGATGGGTGGCGGCAAACTCAGCAGCCGCGCCTACTTGAACAAGTTCAATTTCAAAGGCCCCGACCAAGAGAAGAAAGTCGGCGTTCTCTCCGGTGGTGAACGTAACCGCGTGCATCTGGCGAAGCTGTTGCGTCGCGGCAGCAACATGCTGCTGCTGGACGAACCGACGAACGATTTGGACGTCGATACGCTACGCTCGTTGGAAGAAGCGATTTTGAACTACGTGGGCTGCGTGGTGGTCATTAGCCACGATCGCTGGTTCCTCGACCGCGTCGCCACGCACATCCTCGCCTTTGAAGGGGACAGCTACGTGCACTGGTGCGAAGGAAATTTCCAAACCTACGAGCATCAGCGCAAGGAACGCCTCGGCATCGCCGCCGATCAACCGCATCGGTTTAAGTATAAGAAGCTGGCGAGGTAGAGACTCGGATGCGGGTCGGCGATAGAGTATAATGCAACAAGCGGAGCCACTCCGCTTGTTGTTAACGTTGCTCTGGTCCCGTTGGTGATCGCCATGCCCAACCCATTTCCCGGGATGGATCCTTACCTGGAAGGTCCTTTGTGGCCGACGGTCCATAACAATCTCATCGAAGAGATTGCACGGCAATTGATGCCGAAATTGCGCCCAAAGTATTTGGCGCGCATCAATCAACGCGTGGTCGTCGCGGTGCCCGATCCGCTGGAATACGCGACGCCAGGGGTCAGGTTGCCCGATGTTGCGGTGCTTGCGGCGCGCGAAACGGAACTATCCGCTTCAAATGTAACCACTTCGGCGCCGCTCGTACTCGATGCGTTGTTACCAGAATCCATCGAGCAGACATTCGTCGAAATTCGCGACATTGCCGAGCGACGTTTGGTGACGGCAATTGAAGTCCTATCGATGACGAACAAACGGGGCGATGGACTGGCAGAGTACCGTCAAAAGCGGCAAGAGATGTTGACAGGCACAGCACATTTCTTGGAGATCGATTTGCTGCGTGCCGGCGAGCGGTTTCCCGTGGCCAGTCCACTTCCTTCGGCGGCGTACTTTGTATTTCTTAGCCGCGCGGATCAACGGCGCAAGATTGAAACGTGGCCAATCGCGCTGGAAGCACCGCTACCGACGGTCAATGTGCCGCTACTCCCTGGCGATGGCGATGTGGAACTCGATCTGCAATTGGCGTTGCAAACCATCTATGAGTTGTACGGGTACGATCAACCGGCAGATCATCGTGCCGCGCCGGCGCAGCCCTTGTCGCCGGAGCAAGCCGCTTGGGTGGAGGACCGACTGCGCGCCGCCGGGATGAGGTAGCCCATAGCTAGCCGCAGCTATTCGGTCGGCGTAAGTTCACCAGTTCATTGATCTCCGTCTCGGTCTCGTCCCAGCGATCGATGAGCGCGTCGAAGCCTTGCGTAAGTTTGAAGTCCATCTCTTCCTGGTAGAGCGGCGTGATACCAAAGAAATGAATCTTCTTGAGCGGACTGATTTCCAACTCGCGGAACTCCTCGTCCGCCAACAGCGGCGGGATGACTAGCCAGCAACAAAAGTCACTGCTGGCGTCAAAAGGTTCCGGCGGATCGCCATTGGGAATGGTGTGACTGCTGTGCAGCCAGGTGTTGTACAGGTGCGGCAAGCGGGCGAGCGACTTCAACCAGTAGATGGGCCAATAGGCG
>JBGSHH010000824.1:0-13826 GCA_041752355.1 Pirellulaceae bacterium
ATCTACTTGGTCTGCCTCCGAGCTATTCCTCGAGCGAATCCGCGGACCCCTTTCCCGTCATTGTATGTAAGCATCGCGAGGGCTACGTCGGTTTGATCGTCGATCAGATCATTGATGTGCTCGAGACGCCCTTGACGCTGATTCGCGAAGGCAAACGTCCAGGCGTGAAAGGGTCAGCGGTGCTGCAGGGTGTCGTCACGGACATTCTCGACATTCCCTTGTTGGTACGCCAGGTAGCCGAAGAGTCCGCAATGTGTGGATCCGTGTAAAGGAATCGATCATGAGCGAAAAGCAACAACTGTGCACGTTTCACGTCGCCGATCTGATTTGCGCCGTAGAAGTGAGTCGCGTGCAAGAAGTGCTGCGCCCCCAGAAACTCACACGCATCCCCCAAGCTCCTTTGGGGGCCGATGGCTTGATCAATCTCCGCGGGCAGATCGTGTTGGCAATCAATCTGCGGCAGCGTCTTGGCCAGTCTCAGCGTGCGACGGATGAAGTGTTTATGAATGTCGTGCTGCGGACCGAGGATGGACCCGTAAGTCTGCTCGTCGACCACATCGGCGACGTGCTCGAAGTCGAACAAGATTCCTTT
The DNA here is from genome assembly GCA_041752355.1 of Pirellulaceae bacterium. GTDB lineage: Bacteria > Planctomycetota > Planctomycetia > Pirellulales > Pirellulaceae > JAEZGD01. The sequence continues at coordinate 593 of JBGSHH010000824.1, forward strand.
GTGAAACCGCCGGAAACACTGCGTGGCAGTGTTCGCGACATGATCGTGGGTGCTTTCCAATTGCCGAACTGTCTTTGTCTGCTATTGAATTCTGACGAAACCCTTAACCTCGCTTCTTAAATTCCCTTACGGAAGTTGTTAGTATTGGAGTCTTAGCTATGTTTCGCGTTGAAAACCTTCGCATGCAGTCCAAGATGCTATTGATGGCTGGCATCTTCGCACTGGGATTTGGCATCTTTGGTGTCATCTCGTATCAAACTTTGAACACGGTCAAAGTCAACGGCAGCCACTATCATGAGGTCATTCGCGATAAGGATCTGATCGCCGATGTGCTGCCTCCTCCGGCGTATATCGTCGAAGCGTACCTCACGTGCCACATTCTTCCTGAGGAGAAGGATCCTCAGAAATTCGAGCAACGGATTGTGAGTCTTCAGCAGCTGAAGGACGAATTCAACGCACGTCAATCGCATTGGAAGGCCAATCTCCCGGATTCTCCCATGCGGGAGGAACTGTGCAGCGAGTCGCGCAGAACCGCCGAGCAGTTCTTCGATCAAGCACTGAATCAGTTCGTCCCGCTCTTGAAAGCAGGCAAGAACGACGAAGCGGACGCGATACTTGGTGGCCCCATGGCTCAAGCGTTTGAAACGCATCGCGCCTCGATCAATAAAGTCGTGGAAGCCGCCACGGAATTGGCGAAGTCGGACGAAGCGGAAGTGAGCTCCATCGTTATCTGGCGTACCTGGATCATGGTGGTTGTTGGAATTGGTCTACTGGGAACGGTCCTCGCCGTGTCGCTCTGGATGGCGCGCAGAATTGCCGCTCCCTTGAATCAAACCGTCGAGGCAGTGAAAGCGGTGGCAGCCGGCGATCTCACGCAGAAACTCGACATCCATTCCACCGATGAGCTTGGAAATATGGCGACCGCGATCAACCAAATGGTGGTCGAACTAGCCAATCAACGCGAACGGGAACGCTTGTCGGTCGAGCGCGAGCGAACGGATGCGGAAGCGAAGCAACGCGAAGCCGACGTCATGCGATGTCAGGTCGATCAACTCCTGGCGATTGTCGATGCCGCCGCTCGTGGCGATTTGACTCAAGAAATCGCCGCCTCGGACGATGGCGCAGTGGGACGGATCAGCGACGCGCTCGGACGATTCCTCGGCGACCTGCGCCGGAGTATCTCCGCGATTGCGCATCACGCTCAGGCCCTAGCGGGTGCCTCGGAGGAATTGACCTCGGTCAGCCAGCAAATGAGTCACAATGCCGTGGAAACCGCGAGCCAGGCTAACCTGGTGTCGGCAGCATCGGAACAAGTTGGCCGAAGCACGCAAACCGTCGTGACAAGTTTGCAAGAGATGAACGCCACGATTCGCGAAATCGCCAAGAACGCCTCGGAAGCAGCGCGCGTGGCGGCGCAAGCTGTCTTGGCGACCCAATCGGCCAATGGGACGATCTCGAAGTTGGGCGAAAGCAGCGCCGAGATCGGTAAGGTGATTAACGTCATCACCTCGATCGCGCAGCAAACGAACTTGCTCGCCTTGAACGCGACGATCGAAGCGGCCAGTGCAGGCGAAGCCGGCAAGGGGTTCGCCGTGGTGGCCAATGAGGTGAAAGAGCTGGCTAAGGAAACCGCCAAAGCGACCGAAGACATTCGGCGCAAGGTGCAAACCATTCAGACGGATACGAGTAGTGCGGTCGATTCGATTCAACAGATTAGTCTGGTGATCAATCAGATCAACGATATCTCCAATACGATCGCTACCGCAGTGGAAGAGCAAACCGCCACTTCTAACGAGATTCAGCGCAACATGTCCGAAGCTGCCACTGGCAGTGGTGAAATTGCCGCCAATATCTCGTCGGTGGCACAAAACGCTCAGAGTACCACGCAAGGGGCGAATGATAGCCAGCAAGCAGCCAGCGAATTGGCGCGGATGGCTTCGGAGCTGCAGCAGTTGGTCTCGCAGTTCAACTACGAAGGACCGACGCATCTCGAGACCGCTGGTCGCAAAGCGAAGTTGCACCCGGCGCAGTCGCAAGCCTATCACTCGGTGGTGTAGTGAGTGTCGCTGGTAGCGAGATAAACTTTTAGCGCGCGGGCGAGTTCCCGCGTCCCCATTTCATCGCCGCAAATTGACCAGAGGTATAGCATGCGTGCTTTAGTGATCGACGACTCGCGGGCCTTGCGCCGTGTCATGGGGGATCTGTTGCAGGAACTTGGCTTTGAGGTGTCCACCGCAACGCACGGACGCGACGCGCTGGAGAATATCCAGCAGCATGGCTTGCCGGACGTGGCGTTAGTCGACTGGAACATGCCGGAGATGGATGGCCTGGAGTTTGTACACGCGGTCCGCCGCGATGCCGCGCTCCGCAAGTTGCCGCTCATGATGGTCACGACCGAAACGGAAATGGATCAAATGGTGCGCGCCCTGGCGGCGGGTGCCAACGAATACGTGATGAAACCGTTTACGAAGGAAGTCATTGCCGAGAAGCTAACGCTGATTGGCATTCTTTAAAGGTGCGGTTCATGCCTCCGATCCGTGTCATGGTGGTGGATGACTCGACGGTGATTCGTCGTCTGGTCAGCGACGCGCTCGCATCCGATCCCGAGATCGAGGTGGCTGGGGTCGCTGCCAATGGCGCGATCGCGCTGGCGAAGATTCCGCAGATCAATCCAGATGTGATCACGCTCGATATGGAAATGCCGGAGATGGATGGCCTGCAGACGTTGGTGGAACTGCGCAAGCTCTATCCCCGTCTGCCAGTGATCATGTTTAGCACTTTGACCGCGCGTGGTGCGGCGGAAACGCTCGAGGCGCTAGCGAAAGGGGCCACGGACTACGTCACCAAGCCGGCGAATGTCGGGAGCGTGACCGTCGCCATGCAAAGCGTGCGAGAGGAGCTCATCCCGCGCATCAAAACGTTTGCTCGGCCACAGTTGGGGCGCGTCGCGGCATTGAGTGGCACGGCTCGACCCTTAATGAGCTTGTCGCGTGCAACGTTGCGACCGAGTGATGGTCCCATCGATGTCGTCGCCATCGGCGTCTCAACGGGAGGACCCAACGCGCTTGCGGCGATCCTGCCGAAACTCGCGGTTGATTTTCCTGTTCCCATCGTCATCGTGCAACACATGCCGCCTGTGTTCACGCAACAACTCGCAGAACGTCTGAATGTAGCCTGTCGTCTACGCGTGTATGAAGCTAAGCATGGCGATGTTCTGACCGCAGGCACGATCGCCATCGCGCCGGGCGGAAGGCACATGATCGTCAGCCGCCGCGGTAATCAGATCGTTTTAAATCTCAACGACGAGCCTCCGGAGAATTCCTGCCGTCCCGCTGTCGATGTGTTGTTTCGCAGCGTTGCGGAGGTCTACGGATCGCGCGCCTTGGGCGTCGTGCTGACAGGTATGGGCCAAGATGGCTTCCGCGGCGCGCAATTGATTCGCGAGCAAGGTGGCCGCGTCTTCGCCCAGGACGAAGCAAGTTCGGTTGTGTGGGGCATGCCAGGCATGGTGGCGCAAGCCAAGCTGGCGGACAAAGTGCTGCCGCTCGTGGATATCGCCTTTGATATCACTGCGACGGCGGCTATCGGTCGTAACAGTCGAAACCCGACCTTTCATCAGAAGCTGACAAGCGTATGAGCACCGCAACGCTGGCGCCCTTGAGCGATTTCACCTTCCAGTACATTTCTCGTCTGGTGCGCGAGCGCAGCGCGATCGTCCTGGAAAGCGAGAAAGCTTATCTGGTAGAGGCTCGGCTTACGCCCTTGGCACGCGAGCTAGGACATGCTTCGCTGGCGAACCTGGTCGCGGAGGTGCGCGCCTCGCGCAACCCTGCTTTGGAAGCGCGGATCGTAGAGGCGATGACCACGAACGAAACGAGCTTCTTTCGCGATATGCATCCCTTCGAGGCGCTGCGGCATGAAGTATTGCCGAATCTGATCGCCGCGCGCAAGATGCAGCGGACGATCAATATCTGGTCGGCCGCCTGTTCCAGCGGACAGGAGGCCTGCACGATTGCGATGACGATCAACGAGTACTTTCCTGAAATCAGCGATTGGCAAGTGCAGATCATCGGGACCGACTTATCGGCCGCAATGGTGCAACGAGCGCGTGAAGGAAAGTTCAATCAAGCGGAAATGAATCGCGGGCTGCCAGCCAGTTTGCTAGTGAAGCACTTCGTGCGCGAGGGGCTGAGTTGGGTGCTCAAGCCGCAACTGCGCAAGATGATGCGTTTTCAAGAGATGAACCTAATTACGCCGTGGCCGCCGCTGCCGCGGTTCGACATCGTCTTTCTCCGAAATGTTTTGATCTACTTCGCACCGGAAACCAAGAAGCAGATTCTGGCGAACGTGCGGCGGGTGATGGCTCCCGATGGCTATCTGGTGCTGGGTGGCGCCGAGACCACGGCCGGACTGGATGATCATTTTGTGCGTACGACAGTGCAAAAGTCGGTGATGTTCCGATTGGCAAGCGTGGACTCTACTTCGCGAGGTCGCCCATGAACGAATTGTTGAGCGAATCAGATATTGTGACCGTCACTAGCTCGGTATTGCAAACGTTGTTCAACCTTGAGGCGTTGTCGAGCACGGATGCGTCCGCACCGCCAGAGTTTGAACTGACGGGAGTGATTCAAATTGTCGGCGATTGGAAGGGCGCCGTGCTGATGGATTGTTCGGCGGAGTTTGCGCACGCGGCGGCCGCGAGCTTCTTCAAAATGAGTCCCAGTGAAGTCACCTCCGAGGACGTGCAAGATGCCGCTGCGGAACTGGTGAATACGCTCGCAGGCAATATCAAGCCACTCTTGCCGGGCCCCTCGTTCCTCACTTTGCCAACGGTCACGTTCGGTAAAGATTATCGCATCGCGGTCCCGAATACGCATTGCGAGTCTTCGACGTTGATGCAAACCGAGAACGGCACGCTGCGCTTGAGCATCTGGCGGTTTGAGTAGAGCGATCAGCGATTGAAATGGGCAGCCGCATCCCGCAGCATTTAGATGTTCTGTCTTCTTGGGCGGTTCGACTTGTAGAACTCCTGGAGCAGCTAAGAGTAGGATTCGGGTGTTTTGGCCCTGTGTAACTTGTCATAAAACACGAATTCTTGCCTCGTAGACCTTGTCTTCTCCCACTTTAAGCGTAGGATACAGCGCATGGATTGCGGCGCTGCAGACAACTTACTCCAAAGTCTGCGGAGCAGTTGATATGCTTGTCAAGAAGTTACCGATGTGGTGAGACACTCCTTCGTGTTGTGCCCCATCGTTTTTTGTGCGCCATTACTAGGGCGTACCGCAAACATAAGTCAATGGTAGCTGGTCAGCGAATGGGGAACGCTGTCCTCGGTGAGTTTTCGTTCCACTCACCTAAATCTCGCGCTACCGATAAGTAAGTGTGGTGAATTGGCTGACTTCAGCGTGCGCGGAATGTATCCGTGCGGTGAAGCGTTGTCGCCAGTTTGCAAGCTATTGAGGGAGGCTCTCGTTTCCCTCCGAACTGAGTTCGAACGCTAAGGATCTCTTCCGTTAGCGTTCTAGGAAGCAACCTACGGTCTCGTTGCGACGTATAGCATTCGCTTGCGCTCAATGTGATCTCGAGTCGAAAGGTGAACTGCGATGCTCGGAACAATTCTGCTTGTAGTCTTAATTCTCATGCTGCTCGGCGCACTGCCAAATTGGGGTCACAGTCGCAACTGGGGCTATTTTCCCAGTGGTGGCTTGGGGCTAGTGGTGCTCGTGTTGATCGTGTTGGTACTGCTGGGTCGCATTTGACTCACTCACCGCCAGGCGGATTGATTTAGTACGTGCGCGTGTTGCGTACGTGGAAGCTAGCACATAACTCATAGCGAGAGGAGCGTGAACAATGAATACAGACACTTCAAAGGCGTCGGCGCAGAATTGTGAAATGCCGGATGTCACTTCGAATGCCTTCGAAGGCCAGTTCGTCAGCATCACCGGAAACCATTTGGTGATGACGAACCTGGCGGGGAAGCGGTGTTCACATACTTTGGCTCAAGACGCCAAACTGACCTGTGATGGCACGACCTGCACATCGCAAGATTTTAAAGCCGGGAGGAAAGTACGCGTGACCACCAAGGCGAGCGATCGCAATGTGGCTACCGACGTCGAAACTCTCGACAAGATTAACGAATTCGCGCCCTGTGGATGAAGACGAAAGTCTTGCCCATTGCGCGAGGAGACACCGGGTGCAGGTCGTTGACCTGCAACCGGATATCTTCATCTGTGAACCACCACCAGGCATGTCGCCTGAGGCGCCGCGAGCAATTGTTAGAACAGCAGGCGCCAAGGAACTTCGTCTTCAGCATCGGGCTTGCATGCTGTTAGATCATTCTGGAACGGATAGGTCGAGATGAACAGATTATTCAAAATCCTGATTGTAATCGCGATCATTGTGATTGGTGCCGGATTCTATCGCGGTTGGCTTGCGCTCACCAGCACCGGTGGCGACGAGAGCCAGAAGGTCAATATCAATCTGACCGTCGACGGTGAAAAGGTGCAGGAAGACGTGGCCGCGGTCAAACAGGAAGCCACAAAACTGACCGAAGGTGTGAGCGGTGTGAACCCCACCGATGAGAACACCGCGAGCGGCATCGAGAAGAACCCGTAGATAGATGCCGGCACATGCCCTCGCTTGTCTTACTCAACTACCTCCTATCGAGAGACGTTCACATGATACGTGTTGTGATCATTAATGCTGCGGGAAAGAATGTTACGCCCAAGGAGTTGGCCAATGCCGGCGAACTGCGTGAGGCCGCCACTCAAGCTAAGCGTTTGAGTGAAGATTGTGAGCGTTTGGTGCTGCTAAACGATCCCGCGCCGCCACCGCGTAAAGGCGGCATGCCGTACATGTAGACGTGCAGGCGAAAGCGCTGCCCGACGGCCACTTGATCTGTTGCTTCCCATTCGCGCTCCGCGATGGGTTCCTACCCCGAACTCTTCCCTTGGCCAACAACTCGGCCAACTGGTTGCAAGGAGTGCTAAGTGCATGTACCCGACATCTCGGAAAAACTGCTGCGATTGATGTCCTGGCGGCGATCGCTCGCAGGGCCAGCTTATCATGAAGCTGCGGTCGACGAGCAACCGCTGCGAGCCGAACTCTATAGCATCGACCAGCTCGAGCGGCATGCGCAAGCCATTGCCCGATCGCACCAACTTGCGACAGGTGCGGCGGCGGACAAACTCATACCGCGACTCGATGAGAATCAGAAGATTCTCATCGACACCTACGATCTCGTAACCGCGTCAGCGTCCGAGAATCGTCGCATCGAACCAGCGGCCGAATGGTTGCTCGATAACTTCTACCTCATCGAAGAGCAGATCCGCGCGATTCGCGTCTTGCTGCCGCCTGCCTACAGTCGCGAACTGCCACGTTTGGCGAACGGTTCGGCCGCGAGTTTTCCGCGCGCGTATGGCATTGCCCTCGAGCTGATCGCGCATGTGGATGGTCGCATCGACTCCCCGAGCCTGACCGGCTTTGTCGCGTCTTATCAGTCAGTGCAAACGTTAAAGCTAGGCGAGCTTTGGGCGCTGCCTTTGATGTTGCGATTGGCGCTGATCGAGAATCTCAGGCGTGTTGCCGTGCGTATTGCGGGAGCCAGACGCGCCCGCGATCTGGCCGGCGACTGGGCCGAGCGGATGGTCAAGGTTGTAGAGCAGACGCCCACGGATTTGATCTTAGTACTAGCGGATATGGCGCGGGCCAATCCGCCCTTGTCCGGCGCTTTTCTCGCGGAACTCACCCGACATCTGCAGGGCCAGAACCCAAACTTCGCTTTTGCGAATAGTTGGCTCGAGCATCGCCTGGCCGACCAAGGTCAAACCACCGAACAACTCGTGCGCGCCGAGGGACAAGCTCAAGCGGCCGATCAAGTGTCGATTGGCAATAGCATCATTAGCCTGCGGTTTCTGAACTCCAATGATTGGCGAGAATTCGTTGGCGAGCTTAGCCTGGTCGAGCAAACACTGGCGGGCGATCCGGCTGGAATCTATGCCAAGATGGATTTTGCAACGCGCGATCGCTATCGGCATGCCATTGAAGGGATCGCCAAACGCAGCCAACTTACGGAATACGATGTTGCACGCAAAGCCGTTCAAATGGCGGAACAACGCGCGCGGGACTTGCCGCATGATCGTGCCGCTCACGTTGGTTACTATCTTGTGGATCGCGGTCGGCGCAGTTTGGAACGCATCGCCGATATGCGCCTCTCTTGGCCGGTCGTGCTCGACAAGCTGTGGCGACGATTTCCGCTCTCTTGCTACTTCTCCGCGATGGGGATGGTGATAGCGTTTACGCTGCTGCTGTTCTTGGGTTGGGCCTATCGACAGGGCGCGGATTGGTGGATGTTGGCGCTGCTGGGCATGCCAGCGCTGCTTTGTGCCTGGAATCTGGGCATGAGTGTGAGCAATTGGGTGGCGACGCAGTTGCTAGCCCCACAATCCTTGCCGCGCATGGATTTTCAACAAGGTATACCGCCGGATCATCGGACACTGATCGCAATTCCGACGATGCTCACCAGTAGCGCAGGCATTGAACATTTGTTAGATGGTCTGGAAGCACGCTATCTTGCCAATCGCGATGCTTGCCTTCACTTCGCCTTGTTGACGGACTTTGGCGATGCCCAATCCGAAAGTCTGCCGCAGGATGCCGAACTCGTGCGCATGGCGCGGGAAGGGATCGAGCAGTTAAACGATAAGTACGCCCACGTTCGCGGCGATATCTTTCACCTGTTTCATCGCAGTCGCCTTTGGAACGCTCAAGAGCAAGTCTGGATGGGCTACGAGCGTAAGCGCGGCAAGTTGGCCGATCTGAACGCGACCTTGCGAGGTGCCCAGGATCGATTCGCTGAACGGGCAGGCGAGCAAGCCATACTGGCCGGGGTGCGGTACGTGATCACGCTCGACACGGATACGCAACTGCCGCGCGACGCGGCCAAAGGGATGGTGGGCACACTGGCTCATCCCCTCAATCGCCCGGTCTTTGACGCCAGGCGTTGTCGCGTCCTCGATGGCTACACCATTTTGCAGCCGCGAGTTGCCATCAGCTTGCCAAGCGCGCAAGCATCGCGGTTCGTCCAACTGAACGCCGGAGATGCAGGCGTCGATCCTTACACGCGCGTGGTATCGGACGTGTATCAAGATTTGTTTGGCGAAGGTTCATTCGTCGGCAAGGGGATTTACGAGGTCGATTCATTTGAGCAGTGTTGTGGTAACTTTCCCGAGAATGCCATCCTTAGCCACGACCTGATCGAAGGCGCCTATTGCCGATCGGCGCTGTTGAGCGACGTGATGCTGTATGAGGAGTATCCCTCACGCTATGCGGGCGACGTCGCGCGACGACATCGTTGGATGCGCGGTGACTGGCAAATTGCCGGCTGGTTGTTCCCGTGGGTCCGCGGTCGTGCGGGGAAGTACGGTGCTAACCCCATCACCGCCCTATCGCAATGGAAAATTTTTGACAACTTGCGTCGCAGCCTCAGCCCCATCGCCACGCTGCTGATATTGGTCCTGTCTTGGTTTATTTCGCCTGCGATGGCGATTGCCGTATTCATTCTGGTGTTAGGCGTCGCACTGTTGCCGCCGTTGTTGACGGCCGGCTCGGATCTGGTTCGCAAGCCTATCGACTTGCCGCTGTGGCTGCATTGGCGCGTGACCTTGCAATCGTTGGGGCGACCGCTCGCGCAGAATGCCTTGACGCTGGCCTTCTTGCCGTATGAAGCGTATATCAGTAGCGACGCGATCATCCGCACGCTCTGGCGCATGGGTTGGTCGAAACGTCGCTTGCTGGAGTGGAAGACCTCCAGCGATTCTGAACGATCGGCCAGCGGATCGCTCTGGGGCACTTACCGCTCGATGGCGAGCGCGCCGTTGTTCGCCGTGGCGGTCGCTGTTGCCTTGGCATACTTCGGCCCCGCTGCGTTGTGGCTCGCTGGTCCGCTGATCGCAGTTTGGACGTTGTCGCCGATTGTTGCATGGTGGATTAGCCAACCCATCCCCAAACCAACGCTGCAATTCTCCACGAGTCAGCACCTCTTTTTGGAGAAGCTGGCACGTATTACGTGGCGTTACTTTGAGGAGTTCGTCACCGAACAAGAGAATTGGCTTCCGCCGGACAACATTCAGCAGAATCCCAGAATAGTCGTCGCCCCGCGCACCAGTCCCACCAATATCGGCATGGCGTTGCTGGCCGACTTGTCAGCTTATGACTTTGGCTACTGTTCGGTGGCGCAGCTGCTACTGCGCACGCAACGCACCTTGGATACGATGGCGCGGCTCGAGCGCTATCGTGGCCATTTCTACAATTGGTATGACACGAGGTCGCTGGAACCCTTGCATCCTCGCTATGTATCGACCGTTGACAGCGGCAACCTGGCTGCCAATCTGTTAGTTCTCAGTAGCGGATGTAGCGAACTTTGCGATGCTCCTGTTCTGCCAGCGCGTGCTTTTGGCGGTTTGTGTGCGACGCTGCAGGTGCTTCTGGATGTCGCGCGCGACATCAATGAAGTGTCCGTCAATGCTGAAGTGGTTCGCAAAATCGAACGACAGATCGAAGCACTCGAGATCCCGCCTGCCACGCTGCAGGACGCCCAGGCGATGCTCGCACGATTGGCGGTGGTTGCCGCGGAGTTGACTGCGACCACGGTCACAAGCTCGGAGTTCAATTGGTGGGCTCAGGCGGTACAGCGATCTTGCCTCGACCATCAGGCCGAACTTACCCACCTGGCGACCTGGCTGGCGCTGCCCATAATGCCTGAACTTGCTCCTCAGGAGGCGACTGGCCAGTCCCAGGCGCTTGACGAGTTGAAAACGCTGCTCGCACAGCTCGACGTGGGAATTACCCTTTCGCATGTCGCACAGCTATCGACGACGGCGCAATCGATTATCACGCCATCACTAGCATACGTTTCGTCCGAGGCGAAGGAATGGCTGCTAAAGCTCCATGCCGCACTAACCTGCGCGTCTGCGCACGCGAGTGATCGTATCCAGCTGCTCAACGAAGTGGCGAGTCGCTGTCGCGAGCTAGGCGAGATGGACTACGACTTTCTCTACAACACCACGCGCGAATTGTTTGCCATCGGCTACAACGTCAGCGAACGACGCCTGGATGCCAGCTTCTATGATTTACTCGCTTCCGAAGCGCGCTTAACCAGCTACATCACGATTGCGCAGGGAACCGTTGGGCAGGAGCATTGGTTTGCCTTGGGGCGACTGCTGACGAGTGCTGATCAATCGCCGGCGCTACTCAGCTGGAGTGGTTCCATGTTCGAGTATCTTATGCCGCTGTTGGTCATGCCGAGCTACGATAACACGCTGCTCGATCGGACCTGCCAAGCCATCGTGCGCCGACAAATCGAGTACGGGCGGCAACGTAATGTACCCTGGGGCATCTCGGAATCGGGACATAACACGCTCGATCTTCACAAGACCTACCAGTATCGAGCCTTCGGTGTGCCTGGTCTGGGTCTAAAAAGAGGCCTGGCGGAGGATCTTGTGATAGCGCCCTATGCAACCGCGCTAGCGCTTATGGTGGTGCCTGAAAGTGCGTGCCGAAATCTGGAACGTTTAGCGCTGGAAGGGCAACAAGGTGTCTATGGTTTTTACGAAGCAATCGACTACACGCCCTCGCGATTGCCTCCTGGTACGAGTAGCGTCACAGTCCGGCAATTCATGGCGCATCATCAAGGAATGAGCCTGTTGTCGCTCGCCTATGTGCTACTGGATCGGCCCATGCAGCGTCGCTTCCTGGCAGATCCCATGCTGCGCGCCGCCGAGCTCTTATTGCAGGAGCGCGTTCCCAAGGCGACGGCGCCGGTCTTTCCCCATGCCAGCGAAGCGAACGTCACGCGTCATGCGACGGCCGAAGAGACTGGCGGAATGCGCGTGTTTACCGATCCCTGCAGCGCCTTTGTGGAAGCCCATCTGCTCTCCAATGGTAGCTACCATGTCGCCGTGACAAACGCTGGCGGAGGCTATAGTCGCTGGCGCGACCTGGCGGTAACACGCTGGCGAGAGGATGCAACGCGCGATAGTCATGGCAGCTTCTGCTACGTCCGCGACCTAGACAGCGGCCAGGTGTGGTCCAATGCGTGGCAACCGATCGCGAAACCGACCAAAGGCTACGAAGCGATCTTTACCCAAGCGCGCGCGGAATTCCGCCGGACAGACGCCCAGATCGAAACCTATACGCAAATCAGTGTCTCGCCCGAAGACGACATCGAACTGCGTCGCATCACGTTGACCAATCGATCGGACCTGCCGCGCTCGTTGGACGTCACGAGCTATGCGGAAGTCGTTATGGCGACGCAAGCCCAAGACGAGGCGCATCCCGCCTTTAGCAATTTGTTCGTGCAGACCGAGCTTGTGCGCGGACGTCATGCAATCTACTGCACCCGACGCCCGCGTTCCGCTGAAGAACGGCCACCCTGGATGACGCATATGATGACCGTGCGTGGCGCGGCCATCGGCGAGCCATCGTTTGAAACCGATCGGATGCGATTCATCGGTCGACAGCGAACACTCGCATCGCCTCTAGCACTCGATAAAGATACGCCGCTATCGAACACGGAAGGCCCCGTTCTCGATCCGATCGTCAGCATCCGTCAGGCCGTGCTATTGCAACCCAATGAATCGATCCGTATTGATATTGTGACGGGGATGGCCGAATCGCGCGCCGGTGTCGATGCCCTCACTGAAAAGTACAGCGATCCCAGCCTCGCTGATCGCGTGTTTGATCTCGCGTGGACGCATAGCCATATCCTGCTGCAACAGCTCAGTGCCTCGGAAGCGGATGCCCAGCTCTATGGACAGCTCGCAGGATCGATCATTTATGCATCCGCTTTGCGAAGGGCGAAAGCCAGCATCCTTAGTCGCAATCGGCAAGGCCAATCGGGGCTCTGGGGCTACGGAATCTCCGGCGATATGCCGATCGTGCTCGTCCGGATCCGCGACCACGAACGCATCGCGCTGGTGAGCCAGGCTGTGCAAGCCCATGCCTATTGGCGACTCAAGGGACTAGCCGTCGATCTGGTCATCTGGAACGAAGACGACTCCGTGTATCGTCAGACGTTGCAGGAAGCGATTGTGGATCTCGTTGCTGCGAGTCCTGAAGCTTCTCTTGTCGACCGGCCGGGCGGAGTGTTCAGTCGGCGCGGCGAACAGATGTCGGATGAAGATCGCGCCCTGCTGCAATCCGTGGCGCGTATCGTGTTGTTTGACGATGGTGGAACGTT
>JBGSHH010000825.1:0-4932 GCA_041752355.1 Pirellulaceae bacterium
GCTCGCGAATTTCGCGCTGGGCGTCGATGGACAGTTCGTGCCGCCGGGTGGCGCGGCTGACTTGCCGCAAGCCAATGCGCCCACGCCGCTTGAGCCGATGTTCAATCCGCTCCGCGCGGCGCATCCCATGGACGAGGAGAACGCGCCTGCTCAATCCCGCCCTTCGATCGAACCGATGGCGACCTCGCCTGCGCCCGTGGCCGAAGCGACGACGCCGCTTCCCCCTTCGACGACGCCGATGGGACCAGTCGCGATCTCCGCTGCCGAGCAGATCACGCGCTTGGAAAAGGCGATGCAAGTCGATGCGCAGCGCTTGGCGAAGCTGCGCGAGGAACTCATCGCGCCGATGAGCGAGTATCGCCTGGCGGAAGCGGCGTTCAAGATGATTGAAGTTGAACTGATGGCGATTAGCAATCAGCTCAACGCACCACCGGCGAAAGATGCCACCACGCTCGCGACTTTACAAAAGCAAGCCGAAGAACTCACGAAGAAGCACAAGCTGGCGCGCGAGCGTTTCGATCTGGCGATTCAAACGCGTAAGACGCGCCAGGAACAAATCGCGGCACTCGAAGCCAAAATCAAGCAAGATAAACTAGCGCTGGATAAACAGTCAGGCAATGCGCCGGTTTCGCCAACGACTCCTCCCGCGACGGCCCTAGTGCCCAACACAGCGAGCGATGCGAACAGCGGTACGGCCTCCACGACCGCTCCCGCAGCGACGTCTGGCGAAGCCGCGGCGCCTGTCGAAGCGGCGGCGGTTCCTGCGTTGGTGACGACCACGCCCAAAGCACCTAGTAAGGAATTGGTGGCGGCTGAAAGCGACGCGCAACTAAAGATGGAGCAAGCGCTCGAAGCGGAACGCGACGCGCAGTCGGTGACTGATCGCATTGCCGCGCTCGACAAAGACATCGAACTGGAGAACAAGATTCTCATTGCCACGCGGAAGAAGTCGGACATCGCCTATCAAACGGCGCAAGCGCTGGAAGAAGAACACGAGCAGCGGCGACAAGCAGGCATCTCTCCGCAAGAGCAACTCGAACTGCGCAACCAGCGACGTCAAGCGGAGAACCTGTTTCGCGACGCGCGGACGGAAGTCGCCGAGCACATCGATCGCTTGAACGAGTTGCAATCGCAGCGCGCCGAACTGCAGCGCGAAGAACTCGCCGCCTTGCGCGACGCCGAGTTGAAGCAGGACGAAGCGAACGACGCCGAGGCGAAAGTCTCGCAACTCAAGAATCCGTTTTCCATTCAGAACCTGTTGCAATGGCTCATCGATCATGCGCCGAAGATTGGTGTGATCGTCATCGGCATGCTACTGCTGCGCTGGACACTCGCGCTGGCCAATCAACGCGTGGTGCAGTTAATGATGATGCGCGGCGCGCGGGGCACCTTGCAAGAGCGTGAAGATCGCGCCAAAACGTTGGTCGGTGTCTTTCATAATGCGGTCTCGATGACCATTGTGATTAGTGGCATGTTGATGATTTGCGAGGAAATTGGCATCAATGTTGGTCCCTTGATGGGCGGTGCCGCCGTGCTGGGTTTGGCGATTGCCTTTGGCGCGCAGAACTTGATTCGGGACTATTTCTACGGCTTCGTCATTCTGCTGGAGAATCAATACAAATTGAATGACGTGCTGAAAATCGGCGATATTGCGGGGCAAGTCGAGCAAATCACGCTCCGCATGACAGTCCTCCGCGATCTCGAAGGCCATGTTCACTTTATCCCCAATGGCAAGATCGATTCGGTCACCAACATGACCCACGGCTGGTCGCGCGCGGTGATCGAAGTGGGTGTCGGTTATGGAGAAGATACTGATCGCGTGATGGAATTGCTGATGCAAATCACGGCCGAGTTGCGGCTGGATCCGGAGTTTCGATCGCACATGATTGATGACGCAGAGATGCTCGGTGTCGATAGCCTTGGCGACTGGGCCGTGATGATCAAGTACGTCGTGAAGACGCGGCCATTGAGCCAATGGAAGGTGCGTCGCGAGTTGTTGCGTCGCATCAAGCGCCGCTTCGATGAACTGGGTATCGAGATTCCGTTCCCCCAGCGCGTGGTGACGCATCGCTACGAGAACGAAGAGACGGTCGATGAAGAACGCAAGCCGGAACCTAAGCCGTGGCCCAGTCGCAAGTCGGCCTAGCAAAAAGGGCAGACAAAAATGTCTGCCCCACTTCGCTTCATTGTTGATCAATCGAACAGGCGAAGTCGGACTACTTCTCGACGCCGCCGAGCGTCTTTTGTTTGTAGTCGACCACATCCCAGGCGAGTCCCGTGACCTTCATCAAACGAATGATGTTGTAGGTCACGTCCACTTCCCACCACTTATGACCGTGAGGAGCCATGCGGGGATAGGCGTGATGATTGTTGTGCCAGCCTTCGCCGTAAGTGCAGAGGGCGACGAACCAATTGTTGCGGCTATCGTCGGAGGTTTCGTAGTTCTTATAGCCCCACATGTGACTCGCCGAATTCACCAGCCAGGTGGCGTGCAGCACGAGACACAGACGCAGGAACAAACCATAAACCAGGAACGAGGTCGCCATGTACCAACCGCCAAGCCAATAGCCAACGCCCATCAGGATCGCGCCGGAGATGAAGTGCGAGGGGAGGAACATGTAACCAATAAAGCGCATCATCGGGTCTTTAGCCAGATCGGGTGCCCAACGACGTTGATGCTCATCGGCATCTTTGCCTTTGTAAGAATAGCCCAGCCACAGCATGTGGCTCCACCAAGCGCCATCGTGCGGCGAGTGCGGATCGCCTGGCTTGTCGCTCAAAGCGTGATGCTTGCGATGGTTGGCAACCCATTCGATCGCCGAGCCTTCGCCAGCCAAGCCACCGATAAACGCCAAGGCGTACTTGGTGAATTTGGAACATTGAAAACTGCTATGCGTCAGCAAGCGATGGAAACCCAGCGTGATGCCGATGCAACCATTGAACCAATGCAACACGACCATCAACACCAGAGCTTCCCACGAGAAAAACCACGGGGCCGCGAGCGCCCCGATGTGCAAAGCACCGAGCCAGAAAACGGTTGGCCAGGAGAACTTCAGTTCTGGGCCATCGTCTTGAGATTGCGGTTGTTGTTTCTGCGAATTGCGTTCGCGCTTCTTGGCGCGATCGAGCAACTTTTGCTTCTTGGCGCTCGTCTTGGCGGGTGCAACCGCTTCAAAAGCGGAAACGAGTGGGAACACATTATTCGAATCAGCAGCCGACGACATACCCGGTTCTTTCCTGTGAGGGGAAGCTGGCCGAACACTTCCACAACGTACATCCTGACGGCCAGCATCGCCGAAAAACGGAAGGCTCCGTTGGGCGACGTGAGAATGGTATCACTGATCGACTTGGATTGTGTTACCGGAATGTCGCCGATGTGTAATAGCTGTGTAATAGACAGCTATTGAGCTGTAAGTATCGTATGAGTAAGACTTTAGAGTCCGGCATGGCGACTCGCTTTGCCCCCATTTTTTGGTCCCATTCGATCAAGCATACACGCATTGAGGGGGAGAAATCGAATGCGAAACTACCCCTGGTGGGAGGCGAAACGACTCGCCTCCCCCCATGTCCGAAACGGAATCACACTTCCTTGGGCACCACGAACGGCGCGCGGTACTCGCGAGAGAGCAAGGCGTTGGCTTCGTCGTCGCCGACGAACTGCTCCTTGGCGGGATCAAATTTCAGCACGCGGCCGAGTTGGTAGTTCGTCTCGTTCAAGTTCACGTCCGCTGCCTTGAGGTTCTCCTTGAGTGTGTTGAACGTCTCGACCACTTGCCCGTTGTCGCCGAGCGTTTGGTTTTGCTTGCTGAAAGGAACTTCCTTCCCCAAGCGATAGGAGATGTTGCCCAAGTGACAGAGCGCCGCCGAGTAATGCGCTGTCTCCGCCGGCGCGTTGTTGTCTTCAGGCTTGCGCGAGCGGACCGCGTTGATGAACGAACCAAACGCGCCACCAGGAGCCACCTTTACTTCGCCATCGAACTTGATCGCTTCCGAAGGCTTGCCGCCGTGCGGGAAGAACTTGCCATCCTTCACGACGCCGTCGGTGGTATAGAACTCATTGGTGACCTTCTGCGGCCAATCTTTGTTCTTGCCAACCAGTCCGCGAACTTCGAACACCAACAGCACATCGCCGTACTGATAGACCGCCATTTGCGTGCTCGGCGTTTGGCCTTGATCCTGATAGCCCAAGCGCCCGCCGAGCGACCAAACTTCCGTCGGCAGCGTGGCATCTTTGATACCCCAGCGCGCGATGTCGATCTCATGCACACCTTGGTTGCCGATATCGCCGTTGCCAGTGTCCCAGAACCAATGCCAGTTGTAGTGCACGAGGTTGCGATGGAACGGCTGTTCTGGCGCGGGGCCGAGCCAGATGTTGAAATCGAGTCCCTCCGGCACTGGCTCGGGATTCTTGATGCCAATGCTCCAGCGCGGCTTGCAGCAGTAGCCTTTGCTCACGAGGAGCTTGCCATACTTGCCGCTTTGCACGGCGGCGATCATGCGCGCTTTGCCGCCATCGCTGCGATTTTGCGTGCCATGCTGCACCACGCGTTTGTATTTCTCGGCCGCTTCCACACACTTGCGACCTTCAAACACATTGTGGCTGATTGGCTTTTCGACATACACATCCTTGCCTGCCTGACAGCCCCAGATGGTCATCAGCGAATGCCAATGATTGGGCGTGGCGATGGTGATGACATCGAGTTCTTTATCGTCGAGCGCGATCCGCGCGTCTTGCACGGTCTTAGGAGTGTTGCCTCCCTTGGCTTCGACCGTTTTCGCCCGCGCGGGGAAGCGGCTCTTATCGACATCGACGAGATAGGTCACTTGCACCTTTTCGCGACCGGCGAGTTCGTCGATATGTGCTCCGCCGCGACCATTGATTCCGATCACGCCGACACGAATCGTGTCGTTGGCCCCGATCACTTTGCCGCT
>JBGSHH010000826.1:0-5893 GCA_041752355.1 Pirellulaceae bacterium
GCGACGCTGGCGGAGGTGCAAGTGCAATCCCAACAACAACTCGGCGCGTTGGCCGGGGAACAACGGCTAGTGGAACGGGACCTGGCGCATTGGCAACGCCAGTTGCACGACGTGGCAACGACGGCGAGCACAACGCCGCAAGTCACCGCCCGCTTGGCCGATCTGCAGGAACGGATCGCCAGCGCCGAACGGCGACGGTCGGAACTTGAGAACCAGATCGCTGCCCTGGCGCGGCGGCAATACAGCGGCGAGGCCCTCGTCACCGCGCTCGCACAGTTCGAACCTGTCTGGGAAGCCCTGACGCCACGCGAGCAAACGCGCTTGGTCGAACTATTGATTGCCCAGGTCCGCTACGACGGTCACCAAGGCAAAGTCGCCATCACGTTCCGCGAAGAGGCGTGGCCACTACTCGCCCAGGAATTATCACACACCATGGAGGTTGCCTAAAACCATGTCACTCACGATCGAAGCGACGGTGCATTTCAAGCTGCAGCGGCAAGGGCGCAAGACCATTCGCAGTGGGGCGGCCGAATCACCGGTCGTCGGACGCGTACCCCGCATTGCTAAGCTGATGGCACTCGCGCTGCGGTTTGAGCAAATGATTCAATGCGGCCAGGTGCGCGACTACGCGGAACTGGCGCGACTGGGCCGCGTCACCCGCGCCCGGATCACGCAGATCATGAACTTGCTGTTGCTGGCCCCCGATATTCAGGAAGCGTTGCTGTTTCTGCCCCGACTGGAGCAAGGCCGCGACCCATTGCCGCTACGAAGACTGTTGCCGATTGCGCTGGTACAAGATTGGCGACAGCAGCGGGCGTTGTGGGAACGGCTGAACCAAGCCTAGCGGATTTGCGACGTGGTACTCACCCTTCCCGCGACAGACGCCCGTCACAAGGCCGTTCTCACCGACCAGACCGAAACTCGCAACATCGATTCGCGGATTTCACTTGCGGGATTTGGGATTTACTCAAATAATGCGGCTAACAAGGCGCACATGGAAGTACGTCTCCTCATCTCGCTTCAATGAATCGTCGCGGTTTCCACCGGAATTAAGTACCACAAATGAATTGCCTCTCTCGTCCGTATCGGTCGCGCGCCGCTTGGACTAAGCCAATCCCTTCCCGATCCAAATCCTCACTACATCGCCCGCGCCGTCTCCGATTTGAGGCGTTAGAGGGGCGCGCCATGTTGGCAGCTGATTTGATCGGGAGTTTCGCGAATGATCGCATCTTGGTGCAATTCTCCTCCGAGTCGGCCGTCTCGGAGTTCTTCTGCGAATATGAACAAAATGCAGGCGCGTTCGACTTCAGTTCCCCCTATTCGCTGGTACCGGGATTGCGAGCTGTAGGATTGCCAGCGGGCATGACCGTGAGCGAAGCCCTAGAATATTTTCAGTCCAATGATCGCGTGGCTTACGCGCAGCCCAACTATCATCTACAAATCGATGCCTTGACCAACGATCCTGGGCTAACCAACGGCGCGCTGTGGGGACTCAACAATTATGGGCAAAGCGGTGGCGTGTTCGATGCCGATATTGATGCGCCTCAAGCCTGGGATGTCACCCTAGGTAGTTCCAGTGTGATCGTGGCGGTGATTGATACCGGAGTGGACTATACACATACGGATCTGGCAGCCAACATATGGGTGAATGCCGATGAGATCCCCAACAATGGCGTCGATGACGATAACAACGGCTACATCGATGACATTCGTGGTTGGGACTTTATTAACAACGACAACGACCCCGCCGACGACAATTCGCATGGCACACACGTCGCTGGGACCATCGCCGCGATAGGCAATAATGGCATTGGCGTGGTGGGAGTCGCTCCCAATGTCAAAATCATGCCGCTGAAGTTTCTGGGGGCCGATGGCGTTGGTTCCGATGCGGACGCGATCGAGGCCTTGAGCTACGCCGTCGCCAATGGGGCGACTATTTCCAATAATAGTTGGGGTGATCCGAGTTTCTCAGGATCGCTGCAAACCGCCATCAACAACGCCCGCTTGTATGATCATATTTTCGTGGCAGCAGCCGGTAACAGCAGCACGAATATCGACAATTCCCCCTTCTCGCCAGCATCGTTGTCACCCGACAACATTCTCTCCGTCGCCGCCAGCACGCGCTACGACACTCTCGCCGGCTTCTCCAACTACGGGGCCACCAAAGTCGATCTGGCAGCGCCTGGCGAATCCATCTACAGCACGATCCCTGGCGGATATGGCTACAAGAGTGGAACTTCGATGGCCGCGCCACATGTGGCAGGCGCGGTCGCCTTGATTCGCAGTCTCCGTCCCGATTTGAACTACACGCAGGTCATTCAAGCGGTTTTGAGCGGCGTTGACCAAGTGCCGGCCTTCGCTGGAACTACGGCCACGGGCGGGCGACTGAATGCCGCCGGCGCGTTGGCGGCGGTCCCACTCAACCCCAATCCAACCGCCGTCATCTCCGAGAGTGGTGTTAACATCGCTGACAACACCGGGATCGTGAACTTCGGGAGTACTGTGATTGGCACGCCCGTCACCAAGACCTTCACCGTCCGCAATGACGGCGCACCCGATTTGATTCTCTCCCCGCCGATTCAATTGCCCACCGGCTTTAGCTTGCTCCAAACATTTGGACAAAACACACTGGCCAGCGGTCAATCCACGACTTTCGTCGTCCAACTCGATGCCACGGCGGCGCAAAGTCCCACTGGCATGTTGTCGTTCGGCACCAACGATCCCGCCGCCAGTACTTACAATTTCACGCTGCAAGGACAAGTCACCGCGCCAGAGATCGCTGTCAGCGAAAGCGACATCGATATTCCCGATAACTCGGGAAGCGTAAGCTTTGACAATACACCTTTGGGGACGCCAATCTCGAAAACATTCACGATACAAAACCTAGGGACAGCCAACCTTATCCTCGGCGCTGTGTCAGTCCCCACCGGCTTCACCGTCACTTCGGTACCCGCCAGCACAGTGGCACCCAATGCCTCAACCTCGCTGACAATACGGCTAGATGCCATCGCGGGCGGAACGTTCAATGGTCAGGTCAGCTTTGCAACCAACGATCTCGACGAAAGCCCTTTCAACTTCGCAATTGGCGGTACGGTAACGGTCGTCACAGCACCAGAAATTGCCTTAGCCGACGGTGGCACCGACATTCCGGACAATACCGGCATTGTTAATTTTGGCACGACGCCAGTAGGGACGCCGCTGACCAAGAGTTTCACCATAAGAAATCTCGGGACGGCCAACCTGACGCTAGGCACCATCACGCTTCCCAACGGCTACGCATTGGTCACCCCGCCCAGCAGTATAGTGGCACCCAATACTTCGACGACGCTTGGCATTCGGCTGATTGCCTCGTCAGGCGGAACTTATAATGGCCAAGTCAGCTTCGCAACCAATGACGCCGATGAAAATCCATTCAATTTCACGCTGCAAGGACAAGTGACGGTGCCTCCGGTGGTGCACATCATCGACAACGGGGATGTGGGATTCACAACGACCGGTCCCTGGTTTAGCTGGGGCGCGGGTTACCAAAACGATCTCCTCTACGACGCGAATCCGACAGCTGGCAACGCCACCGCTACTTGGACCTTCAGCAGCCTCACTCCCGGCATCTATCGAGTCGCAACCACTTGGCCAGCACAATCCAATCGCGCCACCAATGTTCCTTTCACCATCCTCGATGGAGCCATCGCACGGGGTACCGTCCTGATCAACCAGGAATTGGCTCCCAATGACTTCTCCGCCTCCGGCGCGAACTGGGAAAACATCGGTGACACCTACACCATCACCGGTAACACGCTCGTCGTCAAACTCACCAACAACGCCAACGAATACGTCATCGCCGACGCCATCCGTATCGAACGCATCGGCGATTAGTGACACCATCGTGCCATGTGCTAAGGGGGTTTAGTAAGCCAATTGCGTCAATGAAGCTTGGTCGGCGATCGATAGTTGCCTGCCTACGAACATCAGCTTGCCAAAACCAGTGCAATATTTCTCCGTAGCGAAATTCAACTTTAAGAATGACTCGACCTCACGACTTGCCGCTAACCAAGCGAAATATGTAGTCGCCTCACGTTCGATCATGACCTGCAACGCATCAATCTTCTTTGATAGTCGCCGTACAATGCGTTGCTTCGCTAGAAAGTGGACACAACTCAAGAATGGCGTCAGCCAAGGCTCAACTACAACAAACCGACCACCTGGTCGCAGCACGCGGCGGACTTCTGCCAATACTTGAGGTAGGTCCGTCTTCAGACTTGGGAGATGATGCAGACCTCCTTGCACGATGAAAATATCACGACTCGAATCTTCAAATGGAAGTTGCCGACAATCTGCCACATAGAGCCGAGCAGGGAATTCGCAACATTCGAGGAGTCGTTGCGATAGATCACATCCTTCGAGACGAGTAAACCCCAATTCAGCAATCGCCGTCAAGCCATGGCCTCGGCCACAGAAGATCTCGACGATCTCGGCATTCTTTTCCCAGTCCTGACAACCCAGTTTTAGCAAACGCGTCTTAAACTTTTCAATCTCCTCGCGTGGCGTTTCAAATCGGAGGTAGGCACTTTCCCAAATCTCATCGCAGCAAAGTGATGGCTGGCATGTGCGAATGATTTCAGGACTTGTGAGTTTGACTCGATCCATGCTTTGGCCTTTGTCGCAGAAAACCCAGTTTAGGTCTGGGACGTTGCTCGATATCGTGTAGGAAACTTATATGTTCGTTAGGCGTTAAAATCAGTCGGCAACCAAAACTGTCAATCCACCAGCAAACGACAAGCGAAATGCAGTTTCCGATCAAAAATCCACGATGCCGGCCATGGATATAACCGCAGACGATTCTCCCAGTGATCGATACGCAACTGCAAGGATTCAAAGGCCGCGCGCCAGCGATGTTCAGGCCAGTAGTTATAAGGCAGTGCCACGCCATGGTGAGCGTTGCCAACCCAATCCATGAATCGTAGTGTCGGACCGGCCAACCAGCCATCGCGGCAATGATCCTTGATAACAATCGCCCGGCGCGCGACGCGCTTGGCTTCCGCGAGCAGCACCAAGGGATCGATGGTGTGATGCAATACATCGACAAACATCGCGACATCGACGCTGTTGCTCTCCAGCGGAAGCGATTGACCATCAAAAGGGAGTATGTTTCCTTGACGTTCAGGCCGGATGACAACTTCCAAGCCTGTAATCTCCATGGCGGGGCGCTGTTGCTGAATCAGCTGCATGATGACGCCATCGCCGCAACCAACGTCTACAAGCGACGCTGCCTCGACGGGAATTAAATCGTTGACCGCCCGCGACAGAAGGCGGCATCGCCGCGAAGCGACAAGATTTCGATGGAGGGAGCCGACAAGATTGGTCATCACAGGGCCGAGGAGCAAGAGAAAAGTGGAACGTTACTCAAAAGCACTACGGAATTGAATTCGTTCCCTGTGAGTAGGGTACAAGCTTGGGCGATTCGCGATCCGCCTCCAACAACCACACCTGGCGCTGCGGATAGTAATCCAGCAGTTGCTGTTGGGTGGCAGCGTCGAACTCACGCGACCAGACGACGGGGGCCGTATCGATATCTGCGGCGTTGAAAACCCATTCGTTATACAGGTCATGATGCGGCGAATAACGAACGATTACTAAATGTTGCGACCCCATGCCAACGAGGTCATCCTGAATACGCGACCGGTCATATTGCCAACCGGTCCAGCGCGTAGGTGCGAGCGGGACGATAACCGAGATCACCAACAGAACATAGCACAGCAGTGTGACCTGCAAAATTGGGCGAAATCGAAAGGCATCCGCCACCTTACACCACCATAAGCGACGTAAGCCATTGGCCACAACGAATACGATGAGGCATGCGATGGGTGCCACGTAATGTGGATGGAACCAGGTGATC
>JBGSHH010000827.1:0-5769 GCA_041752355.1 Pirellulaceae bacterium
TCCTCCCAAATGGCCGATCCGTCCCAAGACCAGCGCGACCACCAACGGACCGCCAGCAAGCCCCAGTCGCACGGCGTGCGGTAACCCTGGAATGACTAGAGGAATCGAACCAACGAGGACGCCGAGAAAGAGGCCGAAGAACAGCGGGATGAACTGCGTCTCGTTGAGCTTCTTGAGCGAGTTGCCAAGCAACCCGGCAGATTGTTGTAGTTGCGTTTCAGAACCAACGAGATGCAACACGTCGCCGAATTTAAGTCGGATGTTGCCAGTGGCAGTCATCTCGACATCGCCTCGCGCAATCCGCGTGACTTCGACACCGTACAGCCCTTCCAAACCAAGTTCCCCCGGCGATTTACCGAGGACTTTGCGATTGGTAACAGCGATGCGTCGCCATGTGATTGTGCCGGGCGCGGCGAGCAAGTCCTCATGGCTGCGTGGGCCGATAAATGCTTCGGCTTGATCGAGGATGCGTTGGGTGCCCACCGCCAAGACGCAATCGCCCACATGAAGCTTCGTTTCGCGGAGCGCCGTGCGAACTTCCTCGCTTCCTTGGATACGAATTCGCGAGAGTACCAGGCCTTCCCCCATGCGCCGATAGGCTTCGTCAATCGTCAGCCCGTCGAGCGTGGCGTTCGCAACGACCAGGGAGCGACGCTCGATGGGCTCGTGCGCGCGGCGCTGCCGGGCGGCGTATTCAACGGCCTCGGCTGCGGGATCGATACGAAAGATTACTTTTAAGAACAGCAATGTCCCGAGCAGGCCAAAAATCGCGATGGGATACGATACGGCGCAGGCGAGCGCTGGCAGCGCGCGACGCTCCGAACTCATGTGCGGAATATCGGCCAGTGATTGCTGCACCGCACCCAGCGCTGGCGTATTCGTCGAAGCGCCCGCAAACAGACCGGGAATAGCTTCCACATCCATGCTCGTCAGCCAACCCAACGCAGGCGCGAGCGCACCCGCCAACAACACCAGCACTGCGGCCAACGCATTCAATCGCAAGCCGCCTGAGCGCAAGGACGCGAAAAACCCTGGCCCAAGCTGCAGGCCAATCGTGAACACAAACAGCGCCAAGCCAAACTCTTTGATAAAGTTCAGCATCGCCCCGTCAATTGGGTGTGTGAACCGCGCGGACAGAATACCCACGAACAAGACACCGGCACTCCCCAGGCCAATGCCTTTGTATTTGACGCTTCCCACCGCCATTCCCAAAGCGCAAACAATCGCGATCAACCCCAGAGCGTGGGCGACGGGATTGGTTTGCGGCAATTGAAACAGCCAGTCAAGCATCGTACGTATTTCAATCACGTCTCTCTGTTTAGGCAAGTGGGTGGGAATATTTAGACGTCTGCCGAACTAACACCAATCAATTCGGCATGAGTCGCGTTTGCGCGCGAACCAACGGGGCTGGTAAAGTCAGGGAAATTCGCTGCGTACATCGACGTTCGTCGTCACCGCGACAACCTCTCACCGTCACGAGGGTGACCGATCGGAATCTGGCGTCCCATTCCAGGGCGCGGTATAACGCGGGCATACATGGGGTTGGCGAGGCGGCTTAGGGTCCCCTGGGGACATAAAGGTTAATTATGAAATTCATCGTTGAAGTCCGTTTGAATCCAGGTGTGAAGAATCAAGTGGTGGACGCTTTTGAATTGCGCGGACCCAACCGCAGCGCCAACGTCAAGTTTGAGAAAGCTTGGCTTGGATCGCGCGACGATCTCGCGTTTGTCTTAGTCGACAGCAACGAGGAGGCGTCTGTGGTTGAAGCGTGTTGCAACTGGAATGCGTTTGGCAAGACGCAGGTCTACCCCGTCACCGATATCGAGCAATTCTAGTCGCGACTATTGTGGCCACAATGCACATGGTTGGTTGAGGGTCGTAGTTAGGTTACGTTCGCCTTGTTGAAGCATCAATTGCGGAGTTGAGCACCCTATGAGTCATTCCAAAGATAAAGAGTCACACCCCAAGAAAGTCGCTCGCCAGGGCCAGGGCGAGGAGTCGGTATCCGAACCGCTCTCAAATAAGGACTACGCCCGCGAATTGAAAAAGCTGCATGTCGAACTTGTGAAGTTGCAGGAATGGGTCAAGCACAAAGGGCTCAAGGTGTGCGTCGTCTTTGAAGGACGCGACGGCGCTGGCAAGGGGGGCACGATCAAAGCGATTACCGAGCGAGTTAGCCCGCGCGTCTTTCGCGTGGTTGCGTTGCCGGCGCCGACCGACCGCGAAAAGTCGCAGATGTATGTTCAGCGTTATTTGGCGCATTTCCCTGCCGCTGGTGAAGTCGTGATCTTCGATCGCAGTTGGTACAATCGCGCCGGTGTCGAGCGCGTGATGGGTTTCTGTACCGAAGATCAGGCGAAGCGATTTCTGTCAATGACGCCCCTCTTCGAGAAGACGATGGTGGAGTCGGGAATTATCTTGCTCAAATATTGGCTCGAAGTAAGTCCCGAAGAGCAAACGCGGAGATTGGAATCACGTATCCATGATGGCCGCAAGATATGGAAGCTCTCGCCCATGGATCTTGAATCCTACAGTCGCTGGTTCGACTATTCGCGCGCCCGCGACGAAATGTTCGCTGCCACGGATACCGCCTGGGCACCGTGGTTTGTCACCAACTCCAATGACAAGAAGCGTGCACGCCTCAATATCATCAGTCACCTGCTCGGCCAAATCCCGTACAAGCCTGCGCCGAAGGAAAAGATCAAACTTCCCAAGCGGCAAAAGGCCGGCGACTACCAAGAGCCGGACTATCCGTACAAGTCCATCAAACAATGTTTCTAAAGGCGAGATTCAACTTGCTTAGTGCCACTGCGTCGGTTCGCTGGTTTTTTCGCTATCTGCATAGCCAAAGTAGATGGGTAGCGCGAAATTAAAGTCGCGTTCAGCCCGCAGATCCTCGGCAGGAACTGGACAAGCCAAACTCCATCGCGAGCTTCCGCATGGGTGTTGCCCAAACTCGGTTATAGAGTTCTTCTCTCGTGAGCGACGTTTCGGCGGCGACATTACCCATACAAACCTCGACTCCAAGTGCCGATGGACCAAGCACTATTCGGGCTAATGTCGCTCAGGTTACTGCGGACTGCTACGGTACGTGCATTCGAAATGCGCCCGGGTAGGGAACGCAAACCGCGGAATGGAGACGCCGCGAGTCTTGTAAAGAAAAAAGCGTGGAAATGCAGGCTGAGTACGTGTTGGGATAGCTTCGTTACCGCCAGGTCCCGCCACGGTCCCAGTGCTGATCGAATGGCTCGTTGCCTGCCAGCTTCGAAGCGACGGGCTGAAGAAAGTTGCGGACGACGTCGACTGCGGCTGAGAATTCCGGTGCGCCAATGATTGCGCTGCGCCGAACAAAGGCCTTCCACTGCGTGGCCTTGGCAGGATCGCCGGCGAATTGGTCGGAAAAGCAAATTGGCTGGGACTGAATCGGCGTTTGGCGTTGTGCAAATGTTGCCAGAATCGCGGCCGCCAGCTCTCTGCCCTGGAACTCGAAGTTTGCCGCCAGGTTGGCAACGTCGAAGAAATCCTTCATACGGCTGTTGAGTTCGCCGAGTTTGACCATAGCCTCGAATTTCTCGGCAATGGCAGTTTCGCGGTTGTAGGCGAGGAGACTCGCCGCCGGGAAGTCTAGCATCGCGGGATAGTCAATGGCGGCTGGACCCGGCGTCATCACGTCGCTAAAGCCGATGTCAACCTGCATTGGGATTCGCGCGTTGCCGAGTTTCGCCTGGAACGTCGCCCTCACGCCCTGATAGTCGGCATCCTCAGCGATTCGCTCCGTTGCAACGGTCGCCGGGGCAAACACCAGTCCGTCATCGTCAACTTGTGCCTGGCACACCTCCGCTACTACGGCGCGGATGTATTCCAGGTCGTTTTTCAGACGCCCCAGGAAGTCGATGTCGCGTGTTGGTCGAGTGGTCGGCGTCTTCCAAACGACGAATAAAAGCGCCCCCTTTAGAATGAATCGGTCGCGGTATTGTGACTGGGAAAGTCGAAACAGCCAACGTTCCAGTGCATAGTATTGCAGCACATCGCTGAAGCGCCGGCTCTCGGCTTTGGCGGAATTCGTGAGCCGCTGGCGCACCGAAGCGGCCAAATTCTTGATCGGACCTTTGGTCATGTGCTCGCCTCCAGGTAGGGCCGCAGGATTTTCTCCACACGGCAGACGCGGGCGAACTCAAGCACTTGCTGAAACTGGGGGCGACGCCCTTTGCGATAGATCTTGAGGGCTTCCAGCGCCACGTCCAGGCCAATCTTGTTGCGAAACTTGAAGCAGTCAGCCAGAGTTTTTTCGGGGCCATAGATTCTGACCGGCACACCATCCATCGAATGTGTTTCAATTCCCGCGGAGAATGCCTGCTCGGAGAAGCGAAACACGTGCAGGGGTGGGTATTCGAGTGAGGGCGTGCGAGCCGTCCTCGGCAGGGCCAGATGAACCTCGTGAGGGATTTGGGTTGTGAGTTCGTGGAATGCGAGCGCCGAGATTAGACAAACGACGCCTTGAGGCACGCGTTTGGCAACTGTGGCCAGGTCTGGTTCCCTGAGTGGCGGTAGGTCGGCCAGCCGAAAAACACCGCGCGATAGAGGCTCGAGCTCTCCGGCATCACGCATGGCGTATAGAGTTCGTGGATGAATGCCCGCCGCGAGTGCTTCGCCGGTACTCATCGTGCCGCCGCGCTTTCCAAATGCATTCCGAGCTTGTTCTGCAGCAGTGGTCATGGCTCAAAGCCGCCTGGGTGGATAAATACGCATACACATACGGACAAGTGTAGGCTATTTTATCCAGCGGCAAAAGCCAAAACACGTGCGTAGTCTCCGAGAATCCGAAAACCCTTTGCCAGAACTGGCGATAGAAACGAAAAAAGCCGAGGCACTTGGCCTCGGCTCTTACCGTTAACCCGTCGCCACGGCTGTTCGCGGCGACGGAATCAAGTTGCGGGGACAACACTCCGCTCGAACACTCTGACAGGGCGGTAATCATCAGCGTTTTATTACCCGCGGCCAAACGCCCGTCACGGGTTATGTCCGGCTAACGACTGCGTTGACCTGGCGGCGGCCAGTCAGTTATTCATTTGAAGCCACGTTATCCAACGCATTGTTTGGCACATTGTGGCCATGGACTTGTCGCCGAACAAAAAGCTCAGCAGCCGCAGCCGTGCGCGCTACACGTCAGGAAACGCTACCGAGGCCGCGGTCCGCTGCAGCGCGAAGTTAGGCGGTCTATGTGAGCTTGAACAGGTTCCGCGCGTTCTCCTCGAAGACCGCCGAATGATCCGCCTCGTCGAACAGCTGTCGCACGAAGTTCGGGTAGACATCCATCGGGCTGAGCGGCCAATCCGTGCCGTACAGGAACCGGTCCGGGCGCTCAGTGAACTCGATGGCGTGTCGCACACGTTCGACGGTGCGCCGCAGATAGCCGGTCGAGTTGATCTTGGCGAAATGGGCCTCATCGCCGACGAGGATGGCGCACACGTCAGCCCAGACGTTTTCGTTCTTGTAGATCACTTCCGCCGCGTCCATGCACCACGGGTTGCCGAAGTGGGCCATGACGATCTTGACTTCGGGATGATCCACGGCCACCTCGTCGACCAGGAGCGGATGGGCATACTGGACCTTCGCCGCTCTCGACCAGTTGTCGCCGGTGTGGAAGATGAACGGCAAGTCGTACTTCGCGGCCAGCTCGAAATAGGGCCGGTAGCCGGGGCTTTCCGGCCCATGATAGAGGTAGCCAAGGTAGCCCTTCAAGGCGATGACGGAGCCGGCCCGAAGCTG
>JBGSHH010000828.1:0-2668 GCA_041752355.1 Pirellulaceae bacterium
AGCGATCATTGCCCAAAGGGAGAATATGGACGAATCGTTCCATTTCCGGAACTGTCAGTGGCAATTGAGCAACCAAGGCAGTTCCAGTTGAAAGTTGTTGTTCCGCTGTGGCAGGCGCGGGTGGATTCTCGCGAGTCCACAACGCTATCGCGCGTTCAATATCAAGACCCGCCTCGTCAAGCATGCGTTTTGCATCGCATGGAGTCGTCGCGGTTCGTTGGGCAACCTGATTTATCGATTCCTGCATGACAATCTCGCGCGCCACAGTCATGTCGCCATGGCATTCAGCGATTGCTCGCTTCAAAAGTGAAATCGGAACTGGGAGCTCCTGCCGCAGTTTGATAATCAGTAGCGCCGTGTCTTTGTCCATTCTCAAGACCCTGTTGAACAACTCAAAATGCTCGCAATGACCGGCGACACCGATAGGTCCTCGTCATAACATGGTTTGCGTTGCACAATGCTCAAGCGATTCTGCGTTGTAGTTCATAGACGCGATTTGCAGTCGTTCCAGCGTATTGACTCACTCAGAATACCCCGTCCTGGATACCAACTTTCGCCCACCACTGGCCAGCAAGAGTTTCTTGTAATCCATGGAATGCATGTCGGGGCAGGTTCGGACCGCATGGAGAAATACGTCGGGCGGGCGATAATGATGCGCAGCAATGTAGTGGGTGATGAGTTCAGGACAGACGAAAATGCTAGTGCCAGCGGGGATGAATAGATTCGCTGCGCCACCGGGCGAGTCGAACTGGCATAGCTCGCAATGATGCATGCCCATAATCGACATCGGTTGCCAAGGGTCGATAACCAGGGCCTTAAGTTTCGTAAATATGTGCTCGGGAGTTGGACCGACCTCAAAGGGACTCGTATTCGTTAGCCACCCCACGGCGACGAGAATGTCGACGCATTTGTCGCCAAAATAGTTGCAGTTCGATAGGTCAGGATAGTGCGTGAACTCACCTTGCGTAGGCTAGCTATAATGCTTGATATATTATACTCGGCCTGCCAATGCATGATGGCTACCTTGGCAATTCACCTGCTATAATTTCGGCCTTCCGTGGTTGCGAAAGAGAATGTTGAAGGGGCTGCTGTGAGCACTGAAAAGAAGGCAACAAATCCATTCTACGTATTGCTGGTACTGCTCGGCATCATCTTCGCCATCACCACCTGCGCTTATGGCGTGATGGCGGTGAAAATGAGTACGGCGGCCGGCATCAGCGAGGTGGTGGGCGGCGACGGACTGATGCCGCTGATGAATCGACATGGCCTGTCGATCTTGCTCGTGGAACTGGTGCTGCTGGCGTTGGCGACGTTTGGCGCGATCGGCACTGACAATTACTGGACGAAACGCAATTCCCAGGAACCTCCGCATGACGCGCCCCAGTGATGTTAAGCGCATCGAAAGCCTGCGCGATGAAATCCGTGTTCACGATCGCAAGTACTACGTCGAAGCCGCGCCCCAAATCAGCGACACGGCCTACGACAAGCTCATGCACGAGCTGAAAGCGCTCGAAGCACAATATCCCGATTTGGTCACGCCCGATAGTCCCACACAGCGCGTCGGCGAGTCGCCTATCTCGGCGCTCACGCAGGTGACGCATCGCGTGCCGATGCTCTCAATCGAGAACACCTATAGCCTGGAGGACCTGCGCAGTTTTCTCACCGGCAGCGAAGCGGAACTTCCCGGCGAGCAAGTGGAATGGGTCGTGGAGTTCAAGATCGATGGCGCGGCGGTGGGCATCGTCTACGAAAATGGTTTGTTGGTGCGGGCGGTGACGCGCGGTAATGGGCAAATCGGCGACGACATCACGCACAACATTCGCACGGTGGCAGGCGTGCCGCTGAAATTGCTCGGCAAGCATCCGCCTATGGTGCTGGAAGTGCGTGGCGAAATCTACATGACTAACGAAGATTTGCAGCGGCTGAATGTCGAGCAGCAAGCGCGCGGGGAACCAACGTATGCCAATCCTCGCAACACGGCCGCCGGCGCGATTCGCCAACTCGATCCGCGCATTTGCGCGCAGCGGCATCTGCGTTTCTTCGCGCATGGGGTTGGCTATTGCGAAGGCTTGAAAGCGCAAACGCACATGGATTTCTTGCGCGAACTCGGCGACTATGGCTTGCCGCCGACACCGCAAGTTGAAGGCTTTCCCTCGGTCGATGCGGCACTGGCTCATTGCGATGTGATGATCGAGAAGATCCCCGAACTGCCATTCGAAATCGATGGTTTGGTGTTCAAGGTCAATCGATTTGACCAGCGCCAACGTCTGGGAGCGCGCTCGAAAAGTCCTCGCTGGCTGACGGCCTACAAATGGGAGAAGTACGAGGCGGTCACCCGTCTCAATGGCATCACCGTCCAAGTCGGCAAGACCGGCGCGATCACGCCCGTGGCCGAATTGGAGCCAGTGGAGCTCGAAGGCGTTGTGATTAGCCGCTCGAGTTTGCATAACGCCGAGGAGATCGAGCGCAAAGACATTCGCATCGGCGACATGGTGGTGGTGGAGCGCGCTGGCAAGGTGATTCCCCATATCGTGCGCGTCGAAACACACCTCCGCACGACGGACCTGCCGAAGTACGAGTTTCCGACGCAATGCCCCGTCTGTCATGGCGCGGTCGCCAAGGATGAAGGTGGCGTCTATATCCGCTGCATGAATCCCGCGTGTCCCGC
>JBGSHH010000829.1:0-3147 GCA_041752355.1 Pirellulaceae bacterium
CTGTGGCGAGAGCAGTCAGGCGTGGGGCGGTTGCTGGTGGTCCACTTCAATCATCGCCTGCGCGGCGACGCGGCGGATGCCGATCAGGCGTTTGTGGAACGTTTGGCGGATGAACTCGGTCTAGCATGTCATGTTGGCCAGGCGAACGCGGCCGCGCCCATTACGCCGGGTGATAGCTGGGAAGCTGCCGCCCGCGCCGCGCGGTATGCCTTCATGCAAGCCACGGCCGATCAACAGGGAGCCCGTTATCTTTGGACGGCGCACACGGCCGACGATCAAGCGGAAACCGTGCTGCATCGCATCGTGCGCGGCACAGGCGTCGCCGGACTGGCAGGCATTCCCCGCGCGCGGCCGCTCTCGCCGCTGACCACTATCGTGCGGCCTATGCTGCATGTCTCCCGCGCGGAGGTTCTCACCTATTTACAACACCTTGATCAAACCTATTGCGACGACGCCACCAACACCGATCGCGGCTTCACGCGTAATCGCCTGCGACACGACCTGCTGCCGCTGCTGGCTAAAGAATACAATCCGCAAGTCGGCGATGCCTTGCGACAACTCGGCGCGCTGGCAGGCGAAGCGCAGGAGGTGATCGACGCCCAGGTGGCGCGCTTGGCGGTGGAGGCGTGCCGGAGATTGGCGGATGGAAGCGTGCGCGTTTCGTCGCCGGAGTTGCGCTCCGCCCTGCCCTACTTGATCCGCGAGTTGTTCATTCATCTCTGGCAAGTGCAAGGCTGGCCGCTGCAAGCGATGACGTACGACAAGTGGCACGAACTGGCCGCGCTAGCGGTTTGCTCCACCGACGAGACCCGCATTTTCCCCGGTTCCATCCGCGCGCAAAAAGAGGGCGAGCAGCTTACGCTAACTCGCCCTTAGTCGTTGTTCGTTTCGCGAACGAAACGAATGCGGAGTGAACTGTGTTGGTTTACCCTTGCATCGGTCCTTGCGTGCCGCCGGTGAATTCCTCACCTTCGGGTTTATGTCCGTGCAATTCGACCGCCTGGTAGCCACCGGTCATGGCGAAAAATGCAAACAGCAAGCCGAAGCCCACGGCCATGATGGCTGGCACCGCCGCCGTGAGCTTGAGCGCCATTTGACCGCCAAAAATCGTGGCTTCTTTCACGAGCGGCAAGTCCTTTTCGGCATTGGGCTTGCCTTCAGTTTTCCACCATTCGTCGAGTTTCGCCAAGGCGGGGACTTCGCTCAGCGTGCGACCCGCTTTTTCGAGATTTGCGATATCGCCAGCCACCGATTTGCCATCGGATTCAAGTGTCGCGACCTTCGAACCATCCAATCCGCGCGCCTTGAAAATACCGAACAGGAACGAGTTTTCGGTTTCGGCCTGATAGCGCTCATAGGCTGGTTCCGACGCCTTGGCCAGATCTTCCTTGGCGTAAAAGTCTTGTTGAAAACCGATGCCAGGACCGCCCAGCAAACCTGCCGACAGCATGCCCACGCCACCCATCGCTCCCATCACGAGCGCGCCACCTTTGGGATAGCGTTCGCCCACGACGCCGAGAATCGTCGGCCAAAGGAACGTCTTGCCTAAGGCGTACACGGTGGCGGCGACGACGAGAATCGGGCCGGTCGCGCTGCCCAGCCAATACAAACCAATGCAGCCCAGCACCGAGCTCACCATCAACAAGCCGACCGGATTGATCCGCTCGACGATCGGACCCGCGAAGAAGCGCAAGATAAACATCAACGCGGAGGTGTACACAAATAGCAGCATGGCGTACTTGGCCACGACGTTATTCATAATGTTGGTGATCCAGCTATCCGTACCGAGTTCCACATAGCCAATGCAGGCATGCAACAACAGCAGCACGATCAGCACAGGCGAGGCGAAAACGCCGAGCATTTGTCCAAACGAAACACCCGCTGCGGTCGCTTCGGATACAGGAAACTTCTCTTTCAACACCACAAAGCCATAGGCCAGAGTCGGAACGAGAAAGACAGCCATCGGGATTTCCCAACGCAGATGCGTGATCGCTGCATCCGCGCCGCAGAAGCAATAGGCGAACAAACCGCCCAAAATCAAACCGCCTGGCCAACCGGCATGCAGGATGTTGAGATAGTGCGTTTTCTGCTTGGGATAGAGCGTCGCGACCATCGGATTGATGACCGATTCGCAAATGCCGTTAGCCAGCGCGAAGAGAAACATGCCCCAGAACAAGCATTGATAGGTCGCGTCTTTGCCCGAAGCATTGAAGATCGGCGTTGCGGCCAACGTGAGCACGGCCGACAGTGCATGCAAGATGAATGCCAGCAACAGGAGTGGCTTGTACCCAACTTTATCCACAATCAAACTGCAGATCAAAATGGTGATACCAAAGCCCGTCAAACCGCCACCGGTGATCGTGCCCAGTTCCCCTTTGGTAAAGCCATATTGAGCGCCCCAGTCGCCCAAGATGCCACCGCGAATGGCGAAACCAACGCCTGCCGCGATGAGGGTCAGAAAGCTGGCCCAGAGTAGAGTTGTACGATTGTTCATGCCTAAGTGTTTCCGAGAGGAAGGTGGGAGAGATTTATTGTGCGAGCGGAGCTAGCAGTTTTTACTAGGAAGCCCCCGAGTATACCCACGAAAACTGGGAAGTAAATAAAAAGAAGGAGATTTGGGCGGTTTCAATTCCCGTGTGGGGGCGTTCCGGCCATAATGCCAGCAAAGTTTGCCGTTTGCGGCGAGTTTCACTTTCCCCTTGACCCCCATTTCCGGCTTAACCTACGATGATGCCGCGCCTGAGTCTCAAACAACTCTTCCTGGGGCTGGTTTTGCTCCAGGTGGCGTTCGGCATTCGTCTGGCGGCGGCCCAGTGGTGGGAAGCCCGGCTGCCGGCGGAGCAGAAGTTTGGCTTTGGCGATAGCGAAGGGTATTGGGAACTGGGACGGACAATCGCCCGTGGTGAGGAATACCGCTACGGCGAGTACCGTGTGTTTCGCACCCCAGGCTATCCGGCACTGCTCGCGCCGCTGTTTTGGATGAGTGGGGAGAACGAACCGCCGACCATGTGGGCCAGGGCGGAGGGAGCGATTTTCGGCACGCTGGCAATCCTGCTGGTGATGCTACTGACAAGGACGTTATTCAACGAGCGTGCGGCATGGATCGCCGGCATCATCGCGACGTTTTACCCCGGACAGATTGCCGCC
>JBGSHH010000830.1:0-5412 GCA_041752355.1 Pirellulaceae bacterium
CCTTCACGATCCGAATCCCATTGGTGGCCGTTGGCGCAGAGATCAGGAAGTGGTGTGGAATCCGGCTCAGGCTTGGTGACTTTCTTTACGTTAGATTTGGCGGTTACCTTTGCGGGCGCGGCCTTCTTCGCAGCTTTCGCAGTCTTCTTCCCAGCAGGCTTCTTGGTCTTAGTCGTCATGGTCCTGGTCCTCGTTTGAAGTTTCGCTTCTCGCGGAACGCTCCGCGAACGATGGACACAGTTACCTCGTGTGCGCAAACGGATCAAGCGCTACAATCAAGGTCTTCGTCCGGTATTACGTGGATACCCGGCCGAGCTGCGTGAACTGATCTTGCTCGATGACGCCGGCCAGTAGCCGTCAAATTCGCCGTTGAAACGGCGAGTGGGCGATGCCCCCCCCTCGCCATAGCAGTTTCCTCGGTGCCTCGATTTGGCGCGGCTAGATTTTACGCCATATCTGGCATGGACTTTCGCCAAGACTGTTCGTCTGTTAACAGAGTAGTTTAGCGTCGAACGGGGGGCGAATACCGGCGTCGTTCAGACGCCGAATACGGAAGATGTCGCGGCGACCACAAATGGAATACCCATTCGGCATGACCAGTGTATGCGGCTTCAGGCCTGGCCAAAGAGATGCTTCAACCTACCGACGAGCAGAAGGCGGCCATGCCATCGAATACCGCGATGGTCACCTTCAGATCACTGCCTGTGCGGTTTTCGAAAAAAACCGATGCCATGTCGCGCCGAGTCTGCGGGTCGCTCTTTGTTGCGGGCGGACCGTTTCACGTATAGAAGTCGATGATCGGCTTTCGACGTAACTTGTTGAGTGCGTATGAACCTAGCTCCACGAAACCGCGGTTCAAGTTGAGAACGCCTCGGGGGAGCTACTTCGCTGGTAACGAAATTGACCGACCAACCAGTTAACGCCCGACGCCGAGAAATCGGTGGCCCGGCGTATTGCGTTTACCGCCTTTCTGGCAGGGGTTTACGCCGATTCTTCTGCGTGCCAAAAAGTCTCTGGACCGAGATTCGCGAAATAGGGGCGGGAGCCCAGCACACGCTGGCGACAATAGGGGAATCGATGGTTCCTGTCGATCAATCAGACTAGAATGTTGCCATGAACGTACGAGCAGCGAATATTGCAGCTATCGCAGTCCTGTTTTATGCGGGACTTGCGCACTA
This sequence comes from Pirellulaceae bacterium, assembly GCA_041752355.1. GTDB lineage: Bacteria > Planctomycetota > Planctomycetia > Pirellulales > Pirellulaceae > JAEZGD01. The sequence continues at coordinate 1,179 of JBGSHH010000830.1, forward strand.
TATCGGGACAGCATGGCCAGCCAAGTCGGCGGCTGCGAGCGAACCGGGCGAGCATCGCGCCGTCGCTGCCGATGAAGGGGATGCTCCGGGTCTGCCGGGATTCGAAAAAGCCGTCAACCCGTTCTTCAAGACTTACTGCGTCAAGTGTCATGGGCCGGAGAAAAGCAAGGGCAAGATCACGCTGCACGCGCTCGATGGCGACTTGTCGAAGGGGCAAGAGCTTGAGAAGTGGGAGTCTGTGCTGGAGATGCTCCAGTCCGGTGAGATGCCGCCCATCGACGAGCCTCAGCCCACCAAGGCCCATACCCAGGCGGTGAAGCATTGGATCGAGTCGGGGATGCGCGACTACGTGCGCAAGGCCAGTGCCGAAAAACGCGAGGCGAGAACGCGCAGGCTGACGAACGTCGAATACGAGAACACGCTCAGCGACCTGCTGGGTTTCAAGCTTGACGTCATCGACGATCTGCCCGCAGACCCGAAGCACTACTACCACTTTAACAACACCGCCGAGTTGATGCGGATCGGCCCGGAGCAACTGGACCGCTACCTGGAGATCGCGCGCCAGGCGATGCAGGCTGCGATTGTTGATCGCGAAAAGCCGGAGGTCTTCAAGTGGCGCGGTGAGTGGACCTCCGTCGGTAGTGATAAGGGGCTTGGCGAGGACGAGATCACCGCCTTTTCGGGTAAGGCAATTGGCTTGAGCGGCACTCCAAGGCACGGCGAGTTCCGTCTGCGGATCTCGGCGTCTGCGATCCTGCCGCCTGGGCACGACGAGGCGACCGTACAATTAAATATTGGCGATTATCAGGGCGGGGACCACAACGAAAAAGCATCCAAAAACATTGCAACATTTACGCTCGATAACAGCCCCGATGAGCCTAAGATCTTCGAGTTCCGCGGCCGAATGGAGAACCACCCCTTCTCAACGGAACTGGAAACCAAGGGAGTCGATAAGGGCCAGCATGTCGATAAGCGGACGTTGAGGGTAAATGTGATCTATGACGACGGCACGCTTAACGATGGCCAACATTATGCGTTTACTCGCCAGATGACGATGCCGCGGGCCGTGGTCAACTGGATCGAGTTGGAAGCGCCGGTGACCGACGTCTGGCCGCCCACGCACCACACCGAAATCCTGTTCGACTCGCCGCTACGAGACACCGACGAGCTTGCCTACGTCCGTGCGGTGTTGGGGCGCTTCATGTCCCGGGCCTACCGGCGGCCTGCCACCGAGCCGGAGGTCGAGCGATTCGCCAAGATTTACGGCCTGATCCGTCCGAGCATGGAGACCTTGGAGGCGGCGATGCGCGAGACTCTCGCCCAGGTACTCATCGCGCCGCGGTTCTTGTATCACATCGAGGCGGACCCGGAGACGGACGAGCACTACGCGATCGCCTCCCGCCTCTCGTACTTCCTCTGGGCGTCGATGCCTGATCGGGAGTTGTTTGATCTGGCGGCAAAGAAGAATCTCAGCGATCCACAGGTCATCGAACGACAGGTGCTGCGGATGCTCAAGGACGAGCGAGCGCTGCAGTTTGTTGAGGACTTCACGCTCCAGTGGCTGAGCATTGAGAAGATGTTGACCGTTCCGATCAACACCCAGCTCTACCCACGGTTCTTGTATCGGGTCCCGATCGGCGAGACGGCTGGGACCGAGATGCCCTACCGCCCATCGACGCGCGACTACATGTTACAGGAAACCGTCGGCTTCGTCGGCGAGTTGATCCGTCGCAACGCGAGCGTTCTCAATATCGTGGACTCGGACTTCGCCTACCTCAATGAACGGCTCGCCATTCACTACGGCGTTGAGGGAGTCAAGGGCATGAACATGCGCCCGGTTCCGATCAAGCCCGAGCATCACCTCGGGGGCTTGCTCACGCACGGTTCGGTGCTGATCGGCAACGGCACGGGCACAGCTCCGCACCCGATCTACCGCGCGGTTTGGTTGCGCGAGGCGATCCTGGGTGACACCGTCGCACCGCCTCCGTCCGAGGTCCCGGCACTCAGCGACTCGGCCGGGGCGTCGCTGGAGCAGGCACTCTCGATTGCCCAACTCCTGCAAAAGCACCGCACCGTCGAGACCTGCAACAACTGTCACTTCCGACTCGATCCCTGGGGTATCCCGTTCGAGGAGTACAACGCCATCGGCAAGCATCAGCCCAAGGTGCCCAAGGACGGTACGCGCGTCAACGCGTTCAACGCCCCGCAGCACACCGACCTCGCCGGCTACTACGCCTATCTCAACTCGATCAACGTCGTCGAGGTCGATGCCACGGCCCGCGTTCCCCACGGCCCGGAAGTCAACGGGCTGCGCGAACTCAAGGCACACTTGCTCAAGGATCGGCAGGATGAAATCGCCAGGAATGTGATCCGCCGTCTGTTGTCCTATGCTATCGGCAGGCACCTGACATACCGCGATCGGTTCGCGGTGCAAGAATTATTTGAAGAGGCCAAAGCGAAAGACTTTGGCATGCGGGATATGATCGTCTCGATTTGCAAGAGCGACGTCTTTCGAGCTTCAACATCAACCAAAGCAGACTAAACCCATGGCACAGAAATCCTGGCACCTCAACCGACGAGGCTTGCTCCAAGGCGCGGGCGTGGCGCTCGCGCTGCCTTACCTTAATGCGATGGAAGGCGTGGCGAAATCCGCTATTAGCGTCGCTAGCGAACAGGTCCCCAAACGCTTCCTGGCGACGTACATCTCCTACTGCGTGTACATGCCTGATGGTCAGAGTGGCGTCCCGCGCAAGAAGCCGGATGGCACGTACGATCACCACGAGTGGAGCTGGTGGCCTCAGGGATCGCCGGGCAAGATCGAATCTTTCAATGAATCTTCCGAGCCGTTCGAGCCACTGAAAGACCAGGTGACCTACCTGCGCGGCCTGGACCACAAGGGCGGGTACAAGCTAGGTGGACATAGCAGTGGCGATGTGTTCCTGACCGGCGCGGACATGGCCGAGGTCGAGACGACCAACAACATCTCGATCGATCAGCTCATGGCCAAACACCTGGGCCACCTCACGCGCCATGACTCGTTGGTCATGGGTACCGAAGGGGGCACGGGATCGTATCAAAGATCCAAGACGCTCTCGCACCGCGGTCCGGGCACGGCAATCCCCTCGCTGCACAAACCGCAGGAGATCTTCAACCGCCTGTTCAATCCCTACGGCGACAAGGGTATCGAACAGGTCCGGGCCGGCCTCAAACGCGACGCGAGCATCCTCGACCTGCTCATGGAGGATAGCCAGAGCTTCCACGGACAATTGGGGGGCGAAGATAAACGGAAGATGGATGAGTACCTCGAATCCGTCCGCGAGATCGAGCAGCGTGTCGAGCGCAACAGCCAATGGACCCACACGCCGCTGCCGGGTGTTGACACCAAAGGCCTGAACCTGGAAGTCAACCACGGGGGACGGCCCGCTGATTACATTCGCGTGATGTACGACCTGGCCTATCTCGCGTTCGTCACGGATCAGACTCGTTTCGCAACCTTCATGACCGAGAGTGAATATTCCCAGGACAGCGAGCTCTGGAACTACGCCAACTACGCGTTGGGCTACAAGGGCGCAACCCACGATATTTCGCACAAGCGGCCTGCCGATTTCTCCGGCCAGTGGGACCGCTGGCGTAACGAAAATCACGCCTACTTCCTCCAGCGCCTCGCCAATACGAAAGAAGGCGATGGCACGATGCTCGACAACACGCTGGTCCTCTACGGCTCGGCCCATCCGCACGACGCGCACAGTGGCCATAACTATCCGCTGCAGCTCGCGGGCGGCAAGAACATGGGTTTTCAGCACGGCCATCTGCACGAGTTCGTCGATAGCAAAAAGGTGCCACTGACCAATCTGTTTGTCACCATGCTCCAGGCGATGGACATCCCCGCCGACAAGTTTGCCGACAGCAGCGGCACGCTGAACCAACTACTGAGGGCGTGATCGATGTCCTCTGCGTTACGCAACATCGTGGTGATACTGCTGGCCCTGCTCTGCGCGCCACTGTACGCGCAGCAGGGCCCGCCGGCTCTACCCAGCGTGCTGCTCATCGGCGACGCTGTTTATCAGCAACACGCGCGGGGTACCATCAACGAACTCAAGGACCAAGCGAAGGTGCAGTTCGCCAACTGGCCCAAAGGTGTGCTTCCTAGTTCGACCAACGCGATTGAGCACCTGGACCTGCTGCTGGGGATCAAGGACGCGGCGGGCAAAGAGGTGCCCGAAGACAAGCGGCC